>NZ_JBSFTU010000015.1:0-130964 GCF_053591435.1 Streptomyces sp. NPDC003027 | reverse complement strand
GCGATCCGTCCCCTCGGCCCTGGCGGGCCTGGGGAGACCCCATGCACCAGACCCCGCTCCCTGATCCGGCCTGATCCAAACGAAAGACCCTAGGGAGTGTCCGGAAAGTATCGCCGTCCGCCCGCAGGACCCACGATGACGGGACCGGCGGTCGCCGCTCGCGTGGACGCATACTGGGCGCATGGGATGGCCGAATCCCACCGTCGACGATCTGAGGGAACGGCTCGGGGCCACACTCTTCCGCCGCGTGGCCGGTCCGTCGGGTGAGGAGACGCGTGCCCGTATCCACGGCACTCCCGGCCCCCGCTGGTTCGGTCCCGACCGGCCCATCCGCGCGGTCCACGGCGACGCCTCCATGTTCGTCGGCGGCCTGACGGCGCTGCTTCTGCAGTCGCTCCATCCGGTGGCGATGGCCGCGGTGGCCGCCCACTCCGGATTCAGGGGCGACCCCTGGGGCAGGCTCCAGCGGACCAGTACGTTCCTCGCCGTGACCACGTTCGGCACGGCCGACGACGCCCGGCGCGCGGTGGAGCGCGTCCGGGCCGTGCACGAGCGGGTCCGGGGGCGGACGCCGGAGGGGATCCCGTACCGCGCCTCCGACCCGCATCTGCTGCTGTGGGTCCATGTGGCGGAGGTCGACAGTTTCCTGCGCGCCCATCGCGCCTACGGAGAGCGGCCGCTCGACCCGGCCGGTTACGACGGGTATGTGGCGGACACCGCCCGGATCGCGCGGGAGCTGGGCGTGGACAGCCCGCCACGCACCGTCGCCGAGCTGGCGGAGCGGATGGACGCGTACCGCTCGGAGCTGCGGGCGACGCCCGCCTGCCGGGAGGCGGCGCGGTTCCTGCTGGTGAGTCCCCCGCTCCCCTGGCCGGCGCGGCCGCCCTACGCGCTGCTCGCGGCGGCCGCGGTGGCGCAGTTGCCGCCCTGGGCGCGCCGGCCGCTCGGGCTGCCGCGTCTTCCCGGGCCGGCCTGGGCGGGGGCCCGGGCGGGCGGGCGGCTGGTGACGGGGTCGATCCGGTGGGCGCTGTCTCCCCCGCCGCGCAACTGGGACGAGAGCGGGGCGGTCACTCTCCCGCGTGCGCGGCCCGGTGGATCGTCGCGTCGATGAGTGCGAGCGCCTCCCGTGCGGTGCGGCCGGGCGCACGGTTCCAGGGGCCGATCAGGCCGGTCCAGCCCTGGGCGCGCAACTCCGTGACCAGCCAGGCGGCGGAGCGGTTCATGGTGTCGGCGCTGCCGTAGCCGAGGCGGTGGGCGGTGAGCAGGGCGCCGCACAGGCAGCGGGCGCCGCGGGCGTCGCGGAGTCGGTACGGCCGGTTCTGCCAGCCCCACTCCACGAGGACGCGGCGGGCGTGGGCGAGGTGGGTGGAGGGGCGCAGGTCAGGCTGGCCGATACGGCGCCAGGCGTGCAGCCGGTCCGGCAGCACCGCGCCGAACCGGCCGGGGAGCGGCCGTTCGGCGGGCGGAGGCGCGGGCAGGGCCTCCAGGGCGGTGGTGACGAGCTGGTCGACGGGGACCGAGAGCAGGCCGCGCCACGGCTCGGTGGCGGGCGCCTCGGGGTGGCGTACGGAGGTGTCCCAGCGGCGGACGATCTCCTGCCATGCCTCGGTGTCGTAGAGCCGGGCGGCGGTGCGGTCGACGGTGTCGAGGACGGGGTCGGGGGCGAGGGTCGGCATGGCGGGCGCACTCCTGGGTCGATCGGCCTCTCACTCATCAGAATGTCGGCTTTGGGCCGATATCGCTTGAGTCGGAGGGGCCCACGCGGTGGGCGCCCCGGTCGCCGCGGACCGCCCCGCCGCCGGTGCGCGTCTGACCGCCGGAGCCCGCCGAGCGGGTCGCGCCCGGCGTGGCTAGCGTGGCCTTCGGGGACCTCCATCGAGCACCACCACGGAAGCACCATCGATCGGAAGAGAGTCACCATCATGGCCGCACGACCTGAAGGCACGCCGATCTGGACCGACGCGATGTTCACCGACGTCGAGGGCGCCAAGAAGTTCTACGGCGAGGTCCTGGGCTGGACCTTCGGCGAGTCCTCCGCGGAATTCGGCGACTACACCACCGCCTACAAGAACGGGAAGGCGGTCGCGGCCGTCGTCCCGCCGATGCCCGGCCAGGACACCCCCCAGTCGGCCTGGTGCCTGTACTTCTCCTCACCCGACGTGGCCGCCACGGCGGAGAAGATCGGCAACAGCGGCGGCACCGTGGTCATGGACCCGATGAGGGTCGGGGACTTCGGCTCGATGTGCCTCGCCCAGGACCCCACGGGCATCCTCTTCGGCGTCTGGCAGCCCGGCACCCACGAGGGCTTCGAGCTGGAGGGCGAGGCCGGCTCCTTCGCCTGGGCCGAGGTCTTCACCCGGGAGCCGGACGCGACGGACTCCTTCCTCACCTCCGTCTTCGGCTACGACGCCAAGACGATGCGGGACGAGAACGTCGACTACAAGGTCTTCGACCTGGGCGGCGAGCAGCCGGTCCTCGGCCGGATGACCATGACGCCCGAGGACTTCCCCGAGGAGGTCCGGCCGTACATCCAGATCTACTTCGCCGTCGACAACTGCGACCAGGCGGTCGAGAAGGCGGAGAAGCTGGGCGGCCAGAAGGTCTTCGGCCCGATGGACAGCCCGTTCGGCCGCTTCGCGGCGATCCTCGACCCGCAGGGCGCGGCCTTCGCCGTCATCGACCTGACGACCACCGAGGGTGAGATGCCCGAGATGGTCTGAGCGGCGGTAAGCGGCTCGCCCGGCCCTCAGGGCTTGAGGCTGCTGACCACGTTCGCGGTGGCGGCGACGCCGTTGTGGATGGTGGGCGCCATGCTCGTACCGGCGAGGAAGAAGCCGAGCAGCACGCAGACCAGCGCGTGGGAGAGCTTGAGTCCCCCGCCGCGCAGGAAGATCACCGCAAGGACCAGCAGAAGCAGCATCACGGAAATGGAAACGGCCATCGCCACACCCTCCTTGCGCCGCACCGGGATCGCGGCGTTCGGCGGCCAGTGTGGCGCAGCACGTGTCTCGTCAGGCCGCACGGCAGGGCTGCCGAACGGGTGACGTTCGGCAGCCGGCCGGGCGGCGGGCCTCAGCCCGTCCCCGGCGGCAGGCAGTCCCGCCACTCCACCGTGCGGTCGCACCAGCGCGTCAGCAGGACGCGGTCGTGGCCCACGGCGAGCAGGCCGGCGCCGGTCTCCGCGCGGTACGCCTCGACCGCCGCGACCAGGGCGGCCGTGGTCGAGGCGTCGAGCATGGCCGTCATCTCGTCGCAGACCAGCCAGCGCGGGCGCAGCACCAACGCACGGGCCAGGCAGGCGCGTTGCAGCTGGCCGTCGCTGACCTCGTGCGGGCGGCGGGCCAGGAGGTCGGCGGTGAGGCCGACGGCCGGGGCGAGTTCGGCGAGACGGGCCCCGGCGTCGGCCCTCCGGCCGGTCGCGCGCAGCGGCTCGGCGATCAGGTCCGCGAGCCGCAGGCGGGGGTCGGCGGACATGCGGGGCTGCTGGAAGACCACGCCCACGGAGGTACGCAGCGCGCGCGGCGCGCGGTGCCGCCAGCCCCGGATCTCCGTCCCGTCGAGAGCGACCCGCCCCGCCTCGGGCCGGTGGAGCAGGGCCGCGACCCGGGCGAGCGTGGACTTGCCGCAGCCGCTGGGGCCGAGCAGGCCCACGGACTCGCCGGGCGCCACGGTCAGCGACGCGCCGGTGAAGACGGGCGCGCGGCGGTCGTACCCGGCGGTGACGGCGTCGAGTTCAAGCACGGGATCCTCCGGGCGCGACGGGAGCGGGGACGTGGCCGGTGACCCCGCACGCGCCCGCCGGACGCGGGGCCGTGGCGTCACGCATCGGATCCACCGCCCGCGGGGTGGTGGCAGGCCACGCCCGCCAGCGGCTCCGGCAGGGTGCCGCACACCGCCGTCGCGCGCTCGCAGCGCGGGGCGAAGGCGCAGCCCGGCGGCAGGTCGGTCAGTTCGGGCGGCATGCCCGGGATGGGGGTGAAGGCGCGTTCCGGCAGGGCGTCGAGGAGGCCCCGGGCGTACGGGTGGCGGGGGCCGGGTTCGCCGAAGAAGCGGTGGGCCGGGGTGGTCTCGACGATACGGCCGGCGTACATCACGGCCACCCGGTCGGCGATCCGCCGCGCCGCCGCCAGATCGTGGGTGATCAGCAGCAGGGCCCGGCCGTCGTCGGCGTGGCGGCGCAGTTCGTCGACGGTCCGCTCGACCAGGTCGCGGTCGAGGCCCGTGGTCGGCTCGTCGGCGAGGAGCAGCGGGGCGTCGCCGATGAGGGCGAGGGCGGTCGCCGCGCGCTGCGCGAGGCCGCCGGAGAGCTCGTGGGGGTAGCGGTCGAGGTGGTCCGCGGGGAAGGCGGCCCGTTCGGCGGCCGCCTCGGCCGCCGCGCGCCGTTCACGCCGCGCGGCGCCGGTCAGTTCCCGTACGGTCTCCTCCAGTTGGGCGCGCACGGTCCGGACCGGGGTCAGGTGGGCGGCCGGGCTCTGCGGTACGAGACCGACGCGCCGTCCCCGTACCGTACGGGCCAGCGTCCGCTCGTCCGCCGTGAGCAGGTCGACGCCGTCGAGGAGTGCCGTGCCGGACGCCTCCGCGTTGCCCGGCAGGAGGCCGAGGAGCGCGGCGGCGAGGACGGACTTGCCGCAGCCGCTCTCGCCGACCAGGGCGAGGCACTCCCCCGCCGCCAGGTCGAAGTCGGCGTCGGTGACGGCGGCGACGTGGCGTCCGCCGCGCATCCGGAAGCGCACGGACAGGCCCCGGACGCTCAGGACCGCGTCGTCGGCGCGTTCGGCGGTGACCGCCTCCAGGGCGCGGGCGAGTCGGGAGTTCACAGCATCAGCTCCGATCGGCGGCGCGGATTGAGCCGGTCCCGCCACACCCCGGCGAGCCCGGCGACGGCGAGCGTCGGCACGATGAGGAAGAGGCCGGGGAAGAGCGTCGGCCACCAGTCGCCGGCGAGCAGCGAGGAGCGGGCGCTCTGCACCAGGTTGCCGAGGCTGGCCTGGTGGCTGGGGAGCCCGAGTCCGAGGAAGGAGAGCGCGGACTCGTGCCACATGGCGTGCGGCACCATCAGCACGGCGGCGAGCCCGGCCTGCGGCAGCACGGCGGGCAGCAGATGGCGCGCGGTGACCCGCCATCGTGAGGCTCCGCCGGAGATCGCGGCGTCGATGTAGGGGCGCGAGCGCAGGGAGAGGACCTCGGAGCGGACGATCCGGGCGGTCGACAGCCAGTGGGTGAGGGCGACGGAGACGATGACCGGCCAGACGCCCGGCCGGAACATCGCCACGATGAAGATGCCGAGGAGCAGATGCGGTACGGAGGAGAAGGCGTCGACGATCCGCATGACGACCCGGTCGGGCCAACCGCCGAGCGCACCGGCGGCGGCGCCGACCGCGGTGCCGATGACCGTGGCGACGAGCGCGGCGACGAGGCCCACGAGCAGCGAGATCCGCAGCCCGTAGACGCTGCGCAGCAGCAGGTCGCGGCCGACGTCGTCGGTGCCGAAGGGGTGCTCCCAGGACGGCGGGAGGAGCTTCAGGGACAGGTCGACGGCCTGTTCGTCGAGCTGGGCGACCGGGGGGACGACGAGGACGGCGACGACGACCGCGCCGACGATCACGGCGGAGGACCAGAAGCGGACGCGCCGGGTGCGGGGGTCAGCCATCGAAGCCCACTCTCGGGTCGGCGAGCCCGTACAGGAGGTCGGAGAGGAGGTTGCCGAGGAGCACCGCGGCCGTGGCGAGCACGGTGAGGGCGGCGAGCAGCGGGAAGTCGACGGAGGTGGCGGCCTGGACGGTGGCCGCGGCGATGCCGGGCCAGCTGAAGACGGTCTCCACGAGCAGGGCTCCGGTGATGAGTTCGGGGACGCGGGAGCCGACCAGGGTGAGCATGGGCAGCATCCCGGAGCGCAGCGCGTGGCCGAGCAGGACGGTGCGTTCGCGCAGTCCGCGCGCGCGTGCCCCGCGGACCGGGTCCTCCTCCAGGGCGTCGCCGACGCCCTGCCTGACGTACAGGAAGAACCAGGGCAGCTGCGAGACGCCGAGGACGAGCGCGGGCAGGACGAGGTGGCCGGCGACCTGGTCGAAGGTGACGGTGTCGCTCGCGGTGTCGGTGAGTCCGCCGGCCGGCAGCGCGCCGAGCCGCAGTGCGAAGAACCAGATGGCGAGCAGGCCGAGCCAGAACGCGGGAGCGGCTTCCAGGGTGTACGCGGCGGAGCTGACGGTCCGGTCGAGCCAGCCGCCGCGGCGGCGCCCGGCGAGCACGCCGAGCGCGGTGCCGAGGAGGATGGCGACGAGGAAGGCGGTGACGGCCAGGAGGGTGGACCAGCCGATCCGCTCGGCGATGACGTCGGCGACGGGCTGCCGCATGACGCTGGAGTCGCCGAGCTCGCCGCGCAGGGCGGAGGTGAGCCACTCCCACCACCGGGTGACGAGCGGCTGGTCGACGCCCAGGTTGGCGCGCAGCTGGTCGAGGTTCTCCTGCGAGGCGGTGAGTCCGGCCGTGCCGGCGTACGCCTTGACGGGGTCGAAGGGGGAGGCCGCGGCGACGGCGAAGACCGCGAAGGTGACGGCGAGCAGGACGGGGACGGCGAACAGGGCCCGCCGCCCCGTCATCCTGGCCATGGCCCCCCAGGGGAGGCGACGGCTCACTTCTTCGTCTCTCCGGCGGTCTTCGGCTTCCAGGCCTCGACGTTCCACCAGGGGCCGGCGGCGAGGCCGTGGTCGTGCGGCTCAGTCTGGGTGGTCAGGCCGTCCCACCGGTCGTCGACGACGTAGAGGTGGTCGATGTGGGTGAGGAAGGTGTATCCGGGGTTCTTCACCAGTTCGCGCTGGACGGTGTCGTACGCGGCCCGGCGCTTGACGGGGTCGTCGGTGCGGCGGCCGTCCTCCAGGGCCCGGTCGACGGTCTTGTTGTCGTACCAGGCCATGTTGTTGAAGCCGTCGCCGCCGAGGGTGGAGTTCAGGAGCAGGTACTGGTCGAAGTCGGGGTCACCGGGCGAGCCGCCACCGGCGAGGACGGCGTCGGTCTTCATCCGCGGCTCGATGACCTCCCAGGTGCCGCCCTGGGTCTTGATGCCGATGCCGGCCTTCTTGGCGTCGGAGGCGTAGGCGAGGGCGTGGTCCTGGCGGAGCTTGTCGCCGGAGAGGTACCAGAGCGGGAACTCGGCCCGTACGCCGTTCTTGACGCGGATGCCGTCGGGGCCCGGCTTCCAGCCGGCCTCGTCGAGGATCTTCCGGGCGCCGGCGAGATCGTGGCGGCGCTCGGTGCCCTTGGCGAACCACTCGCTGTCGGTGGGGACGGGCCCGTAGGCGGCCTTTCCGGCGCCTTCGAGGATCTGGTCGACCATGGCCTGGCGGTCGACGGCGATGTCGAGGGCGCGGCGGACCGCGATGTCACCGGTGACCTTGTTGTGGGTCGGCAGGGTGACCGTGCGGTAGTCGTACGTGGTGGCGGCGTAGGTCTTCTTCGCCCTGTCGTTCTTGAACCCGGCGGCGAGGTTGGGCGGCAGGATGGCGCCGTCGAGGTCCCCTGCGCGCAGCCGGGTGGCGCGGACGTCGTCGTCCTTGATGATCGCCATGGTGAACTTCTTGACCTGCGGGGCGCCGCCCCAGTAGCCGGGGTTCGCCTTGAAGCTGAGCTTCTCGCCCTTGGACCAGTCGGTGAGGACGTACGGTCCGGTGCCGATCGGCCTGGTGGTGAACGGGCCGGAGTTGACGTCCTGCTTCGCCGCGACGTGTTCCGGGGCGATGGCGAGGACGGTCCGCTCGGCGAAGGGGGCGTAGGGGTACTTCAGGGTGAAGACGACGGTGTCCTCGCCGACGGCCTCGACGGACTTGAGGGCGTCGAGTTCGGTCCTGGAGGGGTTGTTGGTCTTCGGGTCGAGGATCGTCCTGTAGGTGAAGACGACGTCCTTGGCCGAGAACGGCTGTCCGTCGCTGAACTTCACGCCCGGGCGCAGCTTGTAGGTGTACGTGAGTCCGTCGGCGCTCACCTGGGGCAGCGCCACGGCGAGGGCGGGCCGCAGCTTCATGGACGCGTCGAAGGCGAGGAGCCCGTCGAAGATCTTGGAGTTGCCGTCCTTGCCGTACCCGAGGAGGGGGCTGAGGGTGTCGGGCTCGTAGGCGATGCCGACGACCGCGGAATCCTTGGGGCCGCCGGAGCCCGCGGCGGAGCCGCCGGGGTTCGAGCAGGCCGCCGCGGTGAGGGCCAGGGTTCCGGCCAGCGTCACGGCGGCGGCGCCGCGTATGGATCGGGCGGTCATGGTGCCCACACCCCTCTTGAAGATCGACCGTTGTTGCGAACGACTCGCAATTAAACAGTATGTAAAGGGGTGTGGGCACATGGGCCCCTTACTGTGGCGGGAAGGCGCGCCTCCGCGGCCTCACGCCGGTGCCGGCAGGCCGACCAGGGCGGCGATCGCGTCCTGGTGCTGCCCCGCCGAGCCGAGCGCGATCTGATCGGCCTTGGCCCGCTTGAGCGCGAGATGCGCGGGGTGCTCCCAGGTCATGCCGATGCCGCCGTGCAGCTGCACGCACTCCTCGGCCGCGTGGACGGCCACCTTCGAGCAGTACGCCTGGGCGACGGCGACCGTCAGCGGCGCGTCGGGGTTGCCGGTGGCCAGGGCGTCGGCGGCGGCGCGGGCCGCCGCGCGGGCGTTCACGATCTCCAGCCAGAGCTGCGCCATCCGGTGCTTGAGCGCCTGGAAGGAGCCGACGGGCCGGTTGAACTGGTACCGCTCGCGGGTGTGGCGGACGGTCTCCTCCAGGCACCAGGCGGCGAGCCCGAGCTGCTCCGACGCCAGCAGCCCGGCGCCGGCGAGGAGGCCGCGCGCGATCGCCGCGCGGGCGGCGTCGGCGCCGGCCAGGAGCGTGCCGGTCCCCTCGGCCGTGGTCACCTTCGCCAGAGGGCGGGTGAGGTCGAGCGGTGTCTGCGGCTCGACGGTGGCCTCGGCGGCCGGGACGGCGTGCAGGCCGTCCGCGCGCGCCACCAGGAACACGTCGGCGAGGACGGCGTCCGCGACCCCGGCGACCGTACGGGCGGTGGGCGCGGGGCCGGCGGGCCCCGTCGACAGCGGCAGGGCCGGCACCGCCACCGTCCGGCCGGCCGCGAGGTCGCCGAGCAGCTCGGCGACCGGGCCCTCCTCCGCGTCCAGCGCGAGCAGCGTCTCGGTGGCCACCACCGCGCTGGTGAGGTACGGCGCCGGGGTCACCGCGCGGCCCAGCTCCTCCAGGACGACGGCCGCCTCGCGGTGGCTCGCGCCCTGCCCGCCGAGCTTCTCGGGTACGAGAAGTCCCGCGGCGCCGATCTCGCCCGCGAGGGACTTCCACAGCCCGGGGACGTAGGGGCTGCCGCTCTCGACCAGGCCGAGCAGCGTCTGCGAGCCGGCCCGTTCGGCGAGCAGCGAGCGGACCGCCGCGCGCAGGTCGTCCTCTGATTCGGAGTAGAGGAGGTCAGTCATCGGGCGAGGTCCTTCCAGGCGACGTCCTTGTCGTTGCGGGGCTCGGCGGGCAGGCCGAGGACACGTTCGGCGACGATGTTGAGGAGGACCTCGGTCGTACCGCCCTCGATGGAGTTGCCCTTGGAGCGCAGATAGCGGTAGCCGGCGTCGCGGCCGGTGAAGTCGACCAGTTCGGGGCGGCGCATCGTCCAGTCCTCGTACAACAGCCCCTCGTCGCCGAGGAGTTCGACCTCCAGGCCGCTGATGGCCTGGTTGAGCCGGGCGAAGCCGAGTTTCATCGCACTGCCCTCGGGTCCCGGCTGTCCGGCGACGAGCTGCTGGCGCAGCCGCTCGCCGGTGAGCCTGGCCACCTCGGAGTCCACCCAGAGGTCGAGCAGGCGCCGGTGCAGGTCGTGGGTGCGCAGTTCGGGACGCTCGCGCCAGACCGTGGCGACGGGGCCGATCATGCCGCCCTCGCGGGGGATGCGGGCGCCGCCGATCGAGACGCGCTCGTTCATCAGGGTCGTCTGGGCGACCCGCCAGCCGTCGCCGATCTCGCCCAGGCGGTGGGTGTCGGGGATGCGGACGCCGGTGAGGAAGACCTCGTTGAACTCGGCCTCACCGGTGATCTGGCGCAGCGGGCGCACCTCCACACCGGGGTGCGACATGTCGCAGATGAAGTACGTGATGCCGCGGTGCTTGGGCAGGTCGGGGTCGGTGCGGGCGATGAGGATGGCCCAGCGGGCGACGTGCGCGCTGGACGTCCAGACCTTCTGGCCGTCGACCACCCACTCGTCGCCGTCCCGGACCGCCCGGGTGCCGAGCGCGGCGAGGTCGGAGCCGGCGCCGGGCTCGCTGAAGAGCTGGCACCAGACCTCCTCGCCCACCCAGAGCGGCCGGAGAAAGCGCCGCTTGACCTCGTCCGAGCCGTAGGCGAGGAGGGTCGGCGCGGCCATGCCGAGGCCGATGCCGATGCGGCGGGGGTCGTTGTCGGGCGCTTCGGCGGCGGTCAGTTCGGCGTCGACGACGGCCTGGAGCGAGCGGGGTGCGTCGAGTCCGCCGAGACCGACGGGGTAGTGGACCCAGGCGAGTCCGGCGTCGAAGCGGGCGCGCAGGAAGTCGGTGCGCTCGGTGGTGGCGGGCGGGTGCTCGGCGAGCAACCGCCGGGTGCGGTCGAGCAGTTCGGCGGCGTCCGTCATGCGCCGGCTCCTTCCGGGAGAACGACCAGACGGCCGGTGGTGACGCCCTCGGCGACGCGCTGCACGGCGTCCGCCGCCCCGGCGAACGGGACCCGCTCGGTGACCAGCGGCTTGATCAGCCCCTTGGCGGCGTAGCCGGTGAGCGTGTCGTGGCAGCGCAGGATCGCGGCCGGGTCCTTGAGGTTGTACAGGCCCCAGTGCAGGCCGAGGATCGAGTAGTTCTTGACCAGGGCGTGGTTGAGGGCCGGGGAGGGAATGGCACCGCTCGCGAAGCCGACGACCACGATCCGGCCCTCGAAGGCGACGACCTTGGCGGACTGCGCGTAGGCCTCGCCGCCGACGGGGTCGTAGATCACGTCGGCGCCCCGGCCGCCGGTGGCCTCCTTCACCGCGGCGACGACGTCCTGGGCGCGCCGGTCGACGACGACGTCACAGCCCAGCCGACGGGCGACGTCGGCCTTGTCGGCTCCGCCGACCACGCCGATGACGGTGGCACCGGCCGCCTTGCCGAGCTGCACGGCGGCGCTGCCGACCCCGCCGGCGGCGGCGTGCACGAGGAGGGTCTCGCCCTCCTTCAGGGCGGCGCGGCGGTGCAGTCCGAACCAGCCGGTCTGGTAGCCGATGTGGAGGGCTGCGGCCTCCGCGTCGTCCAGGGCGTCGGGGGCCGGGAGCACCGCCGCGGCATCCGCCACGGCGTACTCGGCGAGGCCGCCGTACGGGAGGGAGGGGGTGGCGATCACCCGGCGCCCGTCCTCGGTCTCGCCGCAGACCTCCACGCCGGGGGTGAAGGGCAGCGGCGGCCGGACCTGGTACTGCCCCCGGCAGAGCAGGGCGTCGGGGAAGTTGATGTTCGCGGCGCGCACCTTGAGGAGGAGCTGCCCCTCGCCGGGCGTGGGCACGTCCACCTCGTCGCGCTGCATCACCTCGCCCGGCTCGCCGTTTTCGTGCACTCGCCATGCCTGCATGGAGGTCCTCCACCAGCCGTCGTCCGTACTGCGCGGTCGGTTGGCATACTAAGCGGTCGCTTGCAGCTGGTGGAACCTCGGACTCAGGACTTCTTCGGTCGAGCGCGCACATGCATCCGCTCGCCCTGCGGCCCGAACAGGCTCAGGAACTCCACGGGCTCGTCGCCGGCCTGCCCGAACCAGTGCGGAACGCGCGTGTCGAACTCGGCCGCCTCCCCGGCCGCCAGTACGACGTCGTGCTGGCCGAGCACGAGGCGCAGCTTCCCGGAGAGCACATAGAGCCACTCGTACCCCTCGTGGACGCGCGGGTCCGGCTCCTCGGCGGACTTCTCCTGCACGACCTTGTACGCCTGCAACCCGCCGGGCTGGCGGGTGAGCGGGTACATCGTGCGGCCGTGCCGCACGATCGGCTTGGCCCGGACGCGCGGGTCGCCGACCGGCGGCGCGCCGACCAGCTCGTCGAGCGGCACCTGGTGGGCGCGGGCGATGGGGAGCAGTAGCTCCAGGCTGGGTCTGCGCCGGCCCGACTCCAGGCGGGAGAGCGTGCTCACGGAGATGCCGGTGGAGGCGGAGAGATCACCCAGAGTGGCCCCGCGCTCGCGCCGGATGCGGCGCAGTCGTGGTCCGACGTCGTTCAGCACCGCGTCGATGCGTTCGTCCTCAGTCATGGATCCATAGTCGTGGATTCATTGCAGAAGCAGCAAGAAAGTTTGTCAATCCGAGGGCGGTGGCGCGAAGGTCGGGGGCATGAGCGAACACGAGCGGTCTCGACAGTACGACGTGGTGGTGGTCGGCGGTGGCGCGGCGGGTCTCAGCGCCGCCCTGGTCCTGGGCCGGTCCCGGCGCAGGACGCTGGTGGTGGACGCGGGCGAACCGCGCAACGCTCCGGCCGCCCATATGCAGGGCTACCTCTCCCGGGACGGGATGAGCCCGGCGGAGTTCCTGGAGGCGGGGCGGCGGGAGATCGCCGCGTACGGCGTGGAGTGGACGGCCGGAAGGGTGACGGGCGCGGTCCCGGACGGCGCGGACGGCTTCGAGGTGACGGTCGACGGCGCGCGTACGGTACGGGCGCGGCGGCTGGTCGTCACCACCGGTCTGGTGGACGAGCTTCCGGAGATCGACGGGGTCGCCGAACGGTGGGGCCGGGAGGTGCTGCACTGCCCGTACTGCCACGGCTGGGAGGTCCGCGACCAGCCCTTCGGGGTGATCGCCCACCCGGTCATGGGCGCGCACCAGGCCCTGATGGTCTCGCAGTGGTCCGACGACGTGACGCTCTTCCAGCACACCGCCGCACCTCTGTCCGAGACCGACCGGGCGCGGGTCGCGGCGGCCGGCATCACGGTGGTGGCGGGCGAGGTGGCCGGCCTGGTCGTGGAGGAGGACCGGCTGACGGGCGTACGGATGGCGGACGGGAGGGTCTTCGAGCGGTCCGTGGTCTTCGTCGGCGGCCGCATGGCGCCGCGGGACGAGCTGCTGACCGCGCTCGGCGCCGCCACGCGGGACACTCCCCTGGGCCCGTTCGTGGCGGTGGACGAGACGGGGAGGACCAGCGTGCCCGGGGTGTGGGCGGCGGGGAACGCCGTCGGCGCCCAGGAGCAGGTGATCAACGCGGCGAGCGGGGGGTACCGGGCGGGCGTGGCGATCAACGCGGAGCTGATCATGAGCGATCTGGACCGGAGGGCGGCGTCCCCGAGCTGACCGCCGCCTGCTGTCGTCCCTCCCCCCGACGGGGGCTGGGCCGTGCGGATGAAACCGGGGCGCTGCGGCTGCGGGGCAGGGGCGCCCCGGCGAGGATCGGCGATGGTGGCCGGACAGATGGTGGCCGGACAGCCTCCGGAAGCGGAAAGACGGGACAGACCACATGCTCGGTACGGACTTCACCAAGGGCTCCCCCAACTGGCTCGATCTGGGCAGCCCCGACACGTCGGCCGCCGCCGCGTTCTACACCGGCGTCTTCGGCTGGGGCTTCGAGTCGGCCGGCCCGGACGCCGGCGGCTACGGCTTCTTCAAGCTGGACGGCAGGACGGTCGCGGCCCTCGGACCGCTCACCGAGGAGGGGGCGGACTCCGCCTGGACGGTGTACTTCCAGTCGCCCGACGCCGACGCCACGGCGCGGGCCGCCGAGCAGAACGGCGGCACCGTGCGCACCGAGCCCTTCGACGTCATGGACGTCGGCCGGATGGCCCAGCTGACGGACCCGGGCGGCGCCGACTTCGCCGTGTGGCAGCCCGCCACGGTCAAGGGCCTGGAGAAGACCTCCGACGACAACACCCTGTGCTGGACCGAGCTGCATGTCGCCGACCCGCGGGCCGCGCTGGACTTCTACGGAAAGCTGTTCGGCTGGCGGTCCCAGGAGATGGAGGCACCCGGCATGACCTACCGGGTGGTGTCCACCGCCGAGGGTGACCAGGAGGACAGGTCGTTCGGCGGGATCGCCGAGCTCCTGGACGGCGGGGAGGCGCGCTGGATCCCCTACTTCGGGGTCGCGGACACCGACGAGACCGTCGCCCGGACCCAGGGCAGCGGCGGCTCGGTCCTCATGCCCGCGGCGGACGTCCCGGACGTGGGCCGGATCGCCTGGCTGGCCGACCCCTTCGGCGCCGCGTTCGCCGTCATCAAGCCGGCCCCGCCGATGTAGACCCGCGACGCGCCCTGTCACCCGCGGGGCCCGTCGCGACGCCGCATCACGGCACTGACAACACCCCGGCCGCGCGGCTCAGCGGGGGAACACCTCGAACGCGACCGCCGGGCGGCCGCCGAAACGGGATGCGAAGCGGTCGTTGTTGGCGGCGAGGAAGGTGCGGACGTACTCCTCGGGGTCCTCGTCGGTGAGCGCCTCGATGTAGGCGCGGTGGGCGAGGAGGGAGTGGACGGAGCGCTCGAAGCCGGGGGTGGCGTCGACGGCGTGGGTCGGGGTGGTCGAGCCGGCGACCGCGACCCAGCGGACCCCGTCCCACGGCTCCAGGCCCTGCTCGACCAGCTCCGGGAAGATCCAGCGGTTGCCCGCGTCGCCCGCCGCGTCCAGCGTGGCGCGCCCGACCGCGACATGGTCGGGGGTGTTCCAGGCGCCGCCGACCGCCGGGCCCCAGGTGTCCCAGTGGTTGAGGGTGACGACCAGCTCCGGGCGGTGGCGGCGGATCGCCGCCGCGATGTCCCGGCGCAGGCCGAGACCGTACTCGATCATCCCGTCCCGGTGGTTCATGAACTCCACCGCGGACACGCCGACGACGGCCGCGCTGTCCCTCTGCTCCTGTTCGCGCAACGGACCGCAGGCAGCGGGGTCCAGGGAGTCGATCCCGGCCTCGCCCCGCGTGGCGAGCGCATAGGCGACCTCCTTGCCGGCGTCCGTCCAGCCGGCGACGGCGGCGGCGCAGCCGTACTCGAGGTCGTCGGGGTGGGCGACGACCGCGAGGGCGCGCTGCCAGTCGCCCGGCATCTCTTCGAGCGGCGGGGTGTTCGTGTCGATCATGGGCGCAGGATACGGGCTCACACGGGGGCCGGTCCGGAGAGGATCACCGAGCGGGACACGTGCCGGGGCCGGTCCGGGTCGAGGCCGCGGCGGGCCGCGAGGGCGGCCGCGAGCCGCTGCGCGCGGACCAGGGCCGCCACCGGGTCGATCGCGTCGGCCGCGAACAGCGCGCCGGTTTTCGCGCGCGGCCGATCCTGTCCCTGGACGGTCAGATCTCTCCCCGTGCGAGGGCGAGCAGCCGGTCGAGGACGCGCGGTCCGCCCGCCCGTACGCCGTCGTGCTCGAACTCGTCGGTCACCCAGGTCCGCAGGCCCCGGACGGCGCCGGCGGTCTCCAGGGAGTGGGCGGTGTCCACGAACAGGTCGTCGTGGTAGACGACGGCGGCGACGGGGACCTCGTTGGCGGCCAGCCGCGCGGGGTCGTACAGCGGCGTCCAGTCGGCGCGTTCGGCGAGGAGGTGGGCGGTCTCGCACAGCGGGCGCAGGGCCGGGTCGGTCTCGAAGTGCCAGGGGTGGACGGCCTCGCCGGTGAACAGGAGCGGGTCGTCGCCGGCCAGGGCCTTCTCGGGATCGAACGCGGGGAAGTCGGCGCGGACGCGTTCGGCGGCCCAGGCGGTGGGGGCCTGCCCCTGGGCGTAGCACGCTTCGTGGAGCAGGGCGTACAGCGGGTGTCCGGCGTACGAGAGGAGGGCCTGCACGTTCTCCAGGAAGGCGTCCGACAGGGCGGGGCCGGCCGGTGTCGGGACGAAGGCGTCCTCCAGGAGGTGGTGGAGCTGGTGGGTGCCCTCGCCGCTGCCGAGGAGGTTGCCGAGGGACTGGAAGGAGCGCGGGGTGAGCAGTCCGCCGTTCGGGAGGGTGACCGGGCCCTCCATGAGGTGGGCGGCGATCCGGCGGGCGCGTTCGACGTCCTGCGGGTAGCGGGCGTAGTGGGCCTCGGTCTTGCGCCGCATACGGGGGAAGGCGGCGCGGTAGACCTCGTCGGCGGTGGCGTACAGGGAGGGCAGGCCGCCGGTGACGAGGACGGTGTTCAGCCCTTCGGGGGCGGTGGAGAGGTAGTGGGTGGCGCAGAAGCCGCCGAAGCTCTGGCCGAGGACGGTCCAGGGGGCGCCGCCGGTGAGGCGCTGCCGGATCAGCTCGCAGTCCTTGACGATGGAGTCGGCCCGGAAGTGGGTGAGGTAGTCGGCCTGCCGGCTCGGTGTGCCGCGCAGGGGAAGCGTCTGGCGGTTGGCGGGGGTGGAGTTGCCGGTGCCGCGCTGGTCCAGGAGGAGGACGCGGAACTCCTGGACGGCCCGGGCGAGCCAGGCCCGCGGGCCGATGAAACGGCGGGCTCCGAAGCCGGGGCCGCCCTCCAGGTACACGAGCCACGGCAGGTCCGCTCCCGCCTTGTCGCTCGCGACGGCCTCGCGGGCGTACACCTCGATCTGCTCGCCTTCGGGCCGGGCGTGGTCGAGCGGGACGGCGAAGCGATGGTCGGTGAGGACGAGGCCGGGCTGTCGGTAACTGGTCAACGCTGCTCCTGTTCGATACGCCCCCGCCCGGACAGTGGACCACAGGGCGGGGGCGTACCGAAGCAGGATGCGGCAGTGCGGTGGGGAGGCGCGGTCAGGAGGTCGGGAAGTCGTCGGCCGTCCTGATCCGGTCCCGGATCCAGACCCCGGCGGGCTTGAGCGAGGTGGTACCCGCCCACGGTCCGTTGCCGGAGCACGTGCCGGACTTGAAGACGGCGCCGCTGCGGTGGTCGTCGGAGAAGTTCCAGTTGACCCAGCTGATCTTCTTCGCGGCCATCAGGTCGAGGAAGCGCTGGGACATGGCGAAGTCGTCGGCGCCCTCACCGGCGTAGTTCTGGGTGCCGAACTCGGTGACGAAGAGGGGCAGCTTGCCGGCGGCGCGGGAGAGGGTGTTCAGGTACGCGTCCCGGTGCGAGTACGCGTAGAAGTGGAAGGTGTACATGATGTTGGAGGCCCGCACCGGGTTGGCGACGATCTCGGACTCGTCGGCGCCCTCGGAGACGCCGAGCGAGGACCACGCGCGCGTGCCGACCAGGATCGGGGTCTCGGCGTCCTTGGCGCGGATGACCGGGATGAGCTGCTCGGCGTAGCTCTTGATCCGGGACCAGGAGACGCCGCTGGGCTCGTTGGCGATCTCGTAGAGCAGGTTGGTCTTGGCGCCGTGGCGCTGGGCGATCTCGGTGAAGAAGGTCTTGGCGCGGGCGAGGTTGTGGTGCGGGTCGCCGGGGTCGAGCATGTGCCAGTCGACGATCACGTACATCCCGCGCGCGGTGGCCTGCTCGATGAGCGAGTGGGCGAGGTCGGTGTACTTGCGCGGGTCGGTCTCGTATCCCCCCTCCTGGACGTAGGTGGAGACCCGCAGGACGTCGGCCTTCCAGTCCTTCGCGAGGGCGTCGAGGGAGCCGCCGGTCAGGCATCGGCCGTACCACTGGGTGCCGTGACTGGACATGCCGCGCAGCTGGATGGGGTTGCCGTACCGGTTGCAGAGCTTGGTGCCGCAGACCTTGAGCTGTCCGTTGACCGCGGCCGGGGTACCGGCGGGCGGAGCGGCGGAGGTCCTCGCCTCCGCGGCGGGGGCGGAGGGGGTGGCGACCGCGGCGGGCGGTGCGGCGGCGAGGCCGAGGAGCAGGGCGGCCACGCCGGTGCCGGTGGCGGCCAGGGAGCGCGGGCCGAGACGTGTCGATCGTGCCGATGTCATGGGGGTCTCCACGGAACGATGGATTGGAAGGAAACTTTCCTAACGAAGGAATAGCAGCCGGACGGAGAGACCCGCAAGGGTCATGACACGAGACGGTGTTCAGCCGGTTGCCGACCGCCCGGGGCGGCGTACGCCCGAGGGGGCCGCGACTTGGTCGCGTTCGATTCGGGCGCGGACGCGTGAGCCGGCACGCACTTTTCGTTCACACGTATGAACTCCGCCTGGGGACACGTACGGTGGGGGCGATGACCGGAGCGACCGGTCAGGGGGCTGGACACAGCCCCTCGCGAACAAGGCGGTGGCATGTCCCGGTTCGATCTGTCCCTCGACCAACTCCGCGCGTACCGCAGCACGTCCGAGGAGCCGGAGGACTTCGACGCCTTCTGGACCGGGACGCTCGACGAGGCGCGGGGCCATGGACTCGACGCGCGCTTCGAGCCGGTCGAGACCGGGCTCGCGACGGTGCGGGTGTACGACGTGACCTTCGCCGGATTCGGCGGGCATCCGGTCAAGGGCTGGTTCGTCCTGCCCGCGAACGCGTCCGAACCCCTGCCGGTGGTGGTGGAGTTCATCGGGTACGGCGGTGGCCGCGGCCTGCCCCACACCCATCTGCTCTGGGGCTCCGCGGGGTTCGCGCACTTCGTGATGGACACCCGGGGCCAGGGAAGCGGCTGGGCGAACGGCGACACCCCCGACCCGGTGGGCAGCGGGCCCTCGTACCCGGGCTTCATGACACGAGGCGTGGAGGACCCGTACGCGTACTACTACCGGCGGGTGTTCACCGACGCCGTCCGCGCCGTGGAGGCCGCCCGCTCGCACCCGCTGGTGGACGCGTCCCGCACGGCGGTGACCGGGGTGAGCCAGGGCGGCGGCATCACCCTGGCCGTCGCCGGCCTGGTCCGCGACCTGGTGGCCGTCGCACCGGACGTGCCGTTCCTGTGCGACTTCCCCCGCGCGACGACGCTCACCGACCGCGCGCCCTACCGCGAGATAGGCGACTACCTCAAGACGCACCGCGGCCGCACGGAGCAGGTCGGGCGCACGCTGGCCTACTTCGACGGGGTCCACTTCGCCGCCCGCGCCACGGCCCCGGCGCTCTTCTCGACGGCGCTGGAGGACCTGACGTGCCCGCCGTCGACGGTGTTCGCGGCCTTCCACGCGTACGCCCACGACGACAAGCACATCGAGGTGTACGACTTCAACGACCACGAGGGCGGCGGCCCCTTCCAGCAGGCGGCCCAACTGCGCTGGCTGCCGGGCCGCCTGCGGGCCGGGTGACATGGGGCCGGGGGCGCCGGGTCCGCCGCGTTCAGCGGGTGCCCGGAAGCGAGGACCGTGTCGCGGTGGGCGTCAGGCGGGGTGGGGGACGAGGCGGAAGCCGCTGCGGGGGCGGGTGGGAACGCGGTGGAGGGGGATCCTGAGGTCCTGCTCCGGAACGGAGCACTCCAGCCGGGCCAGTTCGGTCGAGAGCGCGGCCAGGACGGCGACGGTGATGTCCTCGCCGGGGCACCGATGGCCGCTCTTGGCGTCGCCGCCGCCCTGCGGGATCAGCTCGTCGCGGTGCGGCGCCGGGCGCAGGAAGCGCTCCGGGTCGAAGCGGTACGGGTCGTGCCACAGCTCCGGGTCGTGGTTCTGGCCGTAGAGGTCGAGCAGCACGAGGGTGTCCTCGGGAACGTGCTCCCCCTGCCACCACAGGTCGGTGGCGGCGAGGCCGCCGACGAACGGCGCGAAGGGGTAGAAGCGCCGGACCTCGTGGGCGAAGGGTTCGGCGTACGTCTCGGTGTACGGCTCCGCGTAAGAACCGTCGTCCTCGCGCAGCAGATGCCGCTGCTCGGGCCAGCGGTCCATGGCGTGGGCGGCGAAGGTGACGAACCACGCGATGGCGACGGTGGGCCGCACGATGTTGAGGAGCTCGACGGCCGCGGTGCGCGCGTCCAGGAGCGCGCCGTCGGCGTCGCGGTGGCGCACCACCGCGTCGAACGGGGTCGCCGGGGCGCGCGTCGCACCGGCCCTGGCTTCCTCCACCAGGCCCGCCAGGGCCTCCTCCTGGCGGCCGCGGGCCCGCCGGGCCCTCAGATGGCGGGGACCCGGCGTGGCGAACCCGTCGACCATGGCGACGCAGTCCTGGGCCATGCGGCGGGTCTGCTCCTCGGTGAGCGGGAGTCCCGTCCAGGCGCAGACGGCGCGGGCCAGGACGAGCGCGGCCTCGTCGAAGAGGACGACCTCCCGGCCGTGCGGCGGGGCGAAGGCCCGCTGCCACTCCGCCCGGACCATGTCGACCAGCTCGGCGACGGCCGCGGGCCCGGTGAGCTCGGTCATGAACAGGGCCTTGCGCACGCGGTGGTCCTCGCCGTCGAGCGTGTGGACGGCGCCGCGTCCGAAGAGGGTGTCCAGGACCGGCCCCGGCAGGGCGCCGTGGCGGCGGACGTGCTGCTCGTCGTAGAAGAAGCGGACGGCTTCGGGGCCGTGCAGGGCGATGGCGGGCCGCCCCAGGAGCCGGGTGCGCACGGGCGCCCCGCCGGTGCGGCGACGCCGGTCGGGCAGCCAGGCGTAGCCCTTGAGGAGCAGGGCGGCGGTGCTGTCGAGTGTCATGGGGGCCATGCCCGCCGGGTGCCCTCCGCGCCGGGAAACAGTCGTCCGTGGCGGCGGACCACCCGGGGGCCGCTCCTCTTTCACCCGTTCGCGGGCGGCGGGTTTGACCCGTTCGCGAGCGGGCGGGCGCTCCGGGCCGCGCCCCGCGAGCCGTCGGCCCGCCGGGGATCCACCGCTCACGTCCGGTGGGCCCGCCCCGGACGCCCCACCCGTGCTGGGACGGACCGGCCTCACAGCGCGCCGGCCGCCACCCGCAGGTCGGCGACGAGCCCCGCGTACGCGGCCTCGCGGTCGTCGGCGCGCAGGACGGCCGAGGGGTGGAGCGTCGCCACCACCTGGGGGCCGCCGTCCACGCCCGGCAGGGGGAGCAGCGCACCGCGGTCGGCGCCCACGCGGAAGGAGCGCCCGAGGACGGCCTTCCCGGCCGTCGCGCCGAGGACGACCACCACCTTGGGGTCGACGAGCCGCAGTTCGGCCTCCAGCCAGGGCCGGCAGGCGGTCATCTCGCGCAGGCTCGGCGCCTTGTGGATCCGTCGCTTGCCCGGACCGGACTGGGTGAACTTGAAGTGCTTGACCGCGTTGGTGAGGTACACGCCCTCCTCGTCGATCCCCGCCTCCCGCAGCGCCTTCGCGAGCAGCCGCCCGGCGGGACCCACGAAGGCCTCGCCCTTGCGGTCCTCCTGGTCGCCGGGCTGTTCCCCGACGAGCAGCATGCGGGCGTGGGGGTCGCCGCGCCCGAAGACGGTCGTGGTGGCGTTCGCGAAGAGCGGGCAGCCCCGGCACTCGGCCGCGGCGCGGCGATAGGCCGCCAGTCCGCCCCGCGCGGGCAGATAGGGAGCCGCGTCGTACTCCTGTCCGGTGCCGACAGCGGTGTCACTCATCGCGCCACACTCCCTGGCCGGGGTAGGGGTCGGTGCTCGGTCGTGCCCGGGAGCGGCCGCCGCCTCGCCGGGGCCCGGTGTGCTCCTCGACCGGCGGCTTCCCCTGCCGTACGCCGGGAAACCAGCGCGCGCCTCCCCGATGTTTCGCGCCCTCGGCACCGGCAACGCGCGGACCATGGTGAACATCGGATACACAATGATGACCGAGCAGGCCGGCCCTCGTGACCTGGTGGAGCATGTGGTGCGGGCCGAGGAGGCGGGCTTCGACTTCTCCGTGACCTCCGACCACTACTTCCCCTGGCTGGAGTCGCAGGGGCACGCCCCCTACGCGTGGAGCGTGCTCGGCGCCGCCGCGCAGGCCACCTCACGGATCCCGCTGATGACGTACGTGACCTGCCCGACCGTCCGCTACCACCCGGCGGTCGTCGCCCAGAAGGCCGCCACCGTGCAGCTGCTGAGCGAGGGGCGGTTCCGGCTGGGTCTGGGCTCGGGCGAGAACCTCAACGAGCATGTGGTGGGCGCGGGCTGGCCGGCCGCCCACGTCCGTCTTGAGATGCTGGAGGAGGCCGTCGGCATCATCCGCGCCCTGTTCGAGGGCGGCAACGTGAACCATCACGGCACCCACTTCGACGTGGAGAACGCGCGACTGTGGGACCTGCCGGACGAGCCGCCGCCGATCGGGGTCGCGGTCTCCGGGGAGCGCTCGTGCGAGATCGCCGGGCGCCTCGCCGACCTCGTCATCGCCGTGGAGCCGAAGAGCGAGCTCATCGACGCCTTCGACCGGCACGGCGGGGCGGGCAAGCCGCGGGTCGGCCAGCTGCCGATCTGCTACGACCCGGACCGGGACGCGGCGGTGAAGCGCGCCCACGACCAGTTCCGCTGGTTCGGCGGCGGGTGGAAGGTGAACTCCGAGCTGCCCGGCCCCGAGGGCTTCGCGGCCGCCACCCAGTTCGTACGTCCCGAGGACGTGGCCGAGTCGATCCCCTGCGGCTCGGACGTCGACGCGTTCGTCGAGGCGGTCCGGCCGTACGCCGACGCCGGCTTCACCGAGATCGCCCTGGTCCAGATCGGCGGCGAGCACCAGCGGCCCTACCTCGACTGGGCGGAGCGGGAACTCCTCCCGGCGCTGCGCTCGGCGCTCTGAGGTCCGCGTCCCCGACCGCACGGCCGACCCGCCCGACGCGGCAGACAGCCCCGTGGCACGAGGTGCGCCACGGGGTGCTCGCCGACCAGGCGGTCACCCCGCCTCGGCCGCTCCCGCCGCCTCCGCCGCGATCCGGTCGAACTGCGCGCCCATCGCCTCCGCCAGGGCCGCGGCCGCCGAGAGGGGCCGGACCATGACGACGAAGTCGTCGATCCTTCCCTCCTCGTCCATGTGGAGGAAGTCGCAGCCGTTGATCTCCTTGTCACCGACCTTCGCCGTGAAGACGAGCGCGTGGTCGCGGCCGTCGGCCCCGGCGATCTCACGGACGTAGCGGAAGTCCGTGAAGACCCGGGCGACCCCGCGGATGATCGACGCGGTGATCGCCTTGCCCTCGTACGGGTGGAAGGCCACGGGGCTGGTGAAGACGACGTCCCGCGCGAGCATGGCCTCGATGGCGGCGTGGTCGTCGGCCTCGACGGCCTTGCGGAACGGGTGCATCAGCGGGCCCCCATAGGCAACTATTTGACTAGGTGCGCATGAGGGTAGCAGTCGTCACCTCTCCTGGAGCACCGAGAGGATGTTCCCGGCCGGGTCGGTGAACCAGGCGACGGCCAGACCGGCGGCTTCGTCCCGCACGATGCCCTTGTCGTCCGCCTCGAAGTCGGGGTAGCGCTCCAAGGTCACCCCGCGCCGACCGAGTTCCTCCACGGCCGCGTCGATGTCGTCGACGGGGAAGTTGAGGATCGTGAAGGTCGCCGGAGTGTGCGTCTCCTTGGGGTAGACGAACACCTTGGCCCCCGTACCGAGGGTGAGGGACAGCATCCGCATGTCCCCCTCGCCGCTCTCCTCGACCGGGAGGCCGAGCGTGTCGGCGTAGAAGCGCCGGGCCTCGTCGAGATCGTTCACCGAGAAGCCGCTGAACGCGGCCGACTGTCCGAACATGGAGGTCATTCCTTCCGGTCGTGCGACGGTGGACGTCCTCCAGGGCACACCACGCGGCGCGCCATCCCGGCCCTCGCCACGCGGAGGCGGCCGGATGGTCGCGCCACATCACCCGACCACGTCACGCGACGCGCGCGTCCCCGAGCACCTCCGACCGCGCGCTCGCCGGGGGCCGCCGCCTCAGGGGGCGATGGGCAGCCGGCGCTTGTGGTCGGTGAGCTCGTAGCGGCGGACGATCGAGGCGAAGGCGGACTCCGTCACCGGCTTGCCCTCCAGGAAGTCGTCGATGTCGTCGTAGGTCACACCGAGGGCGTCCTCGTCGGGCTTGCCCGGGTCCAGGGTCTCCAGGTCGGCGGTCGGGGTCTTCCACACCAGCTCGGCCGGGGCGCCGAGGGCCTCCGCGACGGCCCGGACGCGACGCTTGGTGAGGCCGGTCAGCGGGACGACGTCGGCGGCGCCGTCGCCGTACTTGGTGAAGAACCCGGAGACCGCCTCGGCGGCGTGGTCGGTGCCGACGACCAGGCCGTCGTGGGCTCCGGCGACGGCGTACTGCGCGATCATCCGCTGCCGGGCCTTGATGTTGCCCTGCACGAAGTCCTGGTGGTGGGCGTCCCGGAAGGCCACTCCCCCGGCGAGGCAGGCCGCCAGCGCCGCGTCGCTCGCGGGCTTGACGTCCACGGTCAGGACCCGGTCCGCGGCGATGAACCCGAGGGCGAGCTGGGCGTCCTTCTCGTCGGCCTGGACGCCGTAGGGCAGCCGCATGGCGTAGAAGGTCGCGTCGTGGCCGGTGGCCCTGGCCCGCTCGACGGCCAGCTGGCAGAGCCGGCCCGCGGTCGTGGAGTCCACACCGCCGCTGATCCCGAGAACGAGCGCGCGCAGCCCCGTGGAGGTGAGGCGCTCGGCGAGGAAGGCCACCCGGCGCTCGATCTCGGCGCTCGGGTCGAACGTCTCGGAAACCTCCAGTTCCCGGGCGATCTGCTGCTGCACGGCGGTGGCGGCCGGGTCGGTCACGGGGATGCTCCTCGGGGTGGGTCGGCGGTACGAGGGGAGCCCGGGCTGCGAGCCGGGCCGGAGTCGACTCTATGCGGCGCGCCCGGTCCGCGGCACGCCACCCTCGGGCGCCGGGAGACCGCACCCGGCCCGGCAGTGCGTACGCGCCGGGACCACACCCGGCCGGGGATCCGTACGCGCCGGGAGACCCCGCCCGGCCCGGGGTGCGTACCCTCCGCGATCACTTCGCGTCGCGGGCCGGTCCCATGTGTTCGCCGGGCCTGGCCAGCTCCTCCACCGCGTCGGCGCCGACCACCGCGCCCGTCGACTTCTTGGCGCGCCGCAGCCCGCGCTCCAGCCGGGCGGCGAAGGTGGTGAGCACGAAGTTGAGGGCGACGAAGATGACGGCGACGACCGTGAAGCTGGCGATGGTGTTGGCGCCGTAGTTCGCGCTCATCGGCCGGACGGAGGCGAGGAGCTCGGAGAAGCCGAGCATCGCGCCGCCCAGCGCGGTGTCCTTGACGATGACGACGAGCTGGCTGACGAGCGCCGGGAGCATGGCGGTGACCGACTGCGGCAGCAGGACGTACCGCATGGTCTGGCCCTTGCGCATGCCGATCGCCTTGGCCGCGTCGGTCTGGCCGGTGGGCAGGGCGAGGATGCCGGCCCGGACGACCTCGGCGAGGACCGAGGCGTTGTAGAGGACGAGTCCGGTGACCACCGCGTACAGCGGGCGCGTCTCCGGGCTGATGTCGGTGAACTCGGAGTAGGCGGCGTTGGCGAAGAGCATCAGGATCAGGACCGGGATGGCGCGGAAGAACTCCACGACCGTTCCGGCCGCGGCGCGCACCGACCGGTGGTCGGAGAGGCGTCCGATGCCGAGCAGCGCGCCCAGGGGCAGGGCGATGGCCATGGCGAGCGCCGCGGCGATCAGGGTGTTCTCCAGGGCCGGGAGGATGTACGTGGTCCAGCTGCGGGAGTCCGTGAAGAAGGGCGCCCACTTGGACCAGGCGAGCTGGTTCTTGTCGGCGAGGCTCCGCACCACCCACCAGATCAGCGCGGCGAGGGCCACCAGGAAGAGCGCGGTGTAGAGGACGTCGCGCCGGCGGGCACGGGGTCCGGGGACGTCGTACAGAACGGTGGGCCGCTCCTTCATCGCCTCACCGCCACCTTCTTGCTCAGCCAGCCGAGGAAGAGGCCGGTGGGGAGCGTGAGGCAGATGAAGCCGACGGCGAAGATCGCGGAGATGAGGATCAGCTGCGCCTCGTTCTCGATCATCTCCCGCATCAGCAGGGCGGCTTCGGCGACGCCGATGGCGGCGGCGACGGTGGTGTTCTTGGTGAGGGCGATGAGCACGTTGGCGAGCGGGCCGACCACCGAGCGGAAGGCCTGGGGCAGCACGATGAGCCGGAGCACCTGCGGGAAGTTGAGCCCGATGGCGCGGGCCGCCTCGACCTGGCCGACGGGCACGGTGTTGATGCCCGACCGGAGCGCCTCGCAGACGAAGGCGGCGGTGTAGCCGATCAGTCCGAGCACGGCGAGCCGGAAGTTGATGGTGGTGAAGTCCTCGGCTCCCAGGCTGACGCCGAGCGTCTGGAACAGGCCGAGCGAGGTGAAGACGATGATCACCGTGAGGGGGATGTTGCGGACGATGTTGACGTAGGCGGCACCGAAACCCCGCATCAGGGGGACGGGGCTGACGCGCATGGCGGCCAGCAGCGTCCCCCAGATCAAGGAGCCGATCGCGGAGTAGACGGTGAGCTGCACCGTCACCCAGAAGGCTCCCAGCAGGTCGTAACCTTCGAGGAAGTCGAACACGTCGGCCTGCTCACTTGACGATGACGCCGATCTTCGGTGCGGGCTCGTTCTTGTAGCCGGCCGGTCCGAAGTTCTTCTTCACGGCCGCGTCCCAGGAACCGTCGGCGACCATCTTCTCCAGGGCGGTGTTGATCCGTGCCTTCAGTTCACTGCCCTTCTGTACGCCGATGCCGTAGTTCTCGTTGCTCAGTTTGAAGCCGGCGAGCTTGAACTTGCCCTTGAACTCGTCCTGTGCGGCGTAGCCGGCGAGGATCGAGTCGTCGGTGGTGAGTGCGTCGACGACGCCGTTCTCCAGACCGGTCAGGCACTCCGAGTAACCGCCGTACTCCTGGAGTTGGGCCTGCGGGGCGAGCCGCGTCTTGACGTTCTGCGCCGAGGTCGAGCCGGTGACCGAGCAGAGCTTCTTGTTGTTCAGGTCCGCGGGCTTGGTGATGGAGGTGTCGTCCGCGCGGATGAGAACGTCCTGGTGGGCCAGGAGATACGGTCCCGCGAAGTCGACCTTCTCGGCCCGTTCGTCGTTGATCGAGTACGAGGCCGCGATGAAGTCGACGTCGCCGCGCTGGAGCATGGTCTCGCGGTCGGCGCTCTTGGCCTCCTTCCATTCGATGTCGCCGGGTTCGTGGCCGAGCTCCCGGGTGACGTAGGTGGCCACGTCGACGTCGAAGCCGGTGTAGGTGCCGTCCGGGGTCTTCAGGCCGATGCCGGGCTGGTCGAACTTGATACCGACGGTGATCCTGTCGGGGTCGGCGCCGGCTCCGCCGTTCCCTCCGTCGCCGCAGCCTGCCGCGGTGAGGGAGAGGGCGAGCGCCGCGGCAGCGGCGAGACCGGCCTTGGTGAGCTTGCGCGGGTTCATGGTCTTCACCCCTGGGGGCTTCTGGGCGCGCGTCGGTCGTGGCTCAGTGGTGCAGGATCTTCGACAGGAAGTCCCTGGCACGGTCGCTGCGCGGGTTGCTGAAGAACTGGTCCGGCGTCGTCTCCTCCACGATCCGGCCGTCGGCCATGAAGACGACGCGGTTGGCGGCGGAGCGGGCGAATCCCATCTCGTGGGTGACGACGACCATGGTCATTCCGTCACGGGCGAGCTGCTGCATGACCTCCAGCACCTCGTTGATCATCTCGGGGTCGAGGGCCGAGGTGGGCTCGTCGAAGAGCATCACCTTCGGTTCCATGGCCAGCGCCCGCGCGATCGCCACGCGCTGCTGCTGGCCGCCGGAGAGCTGGGCGGGGTACTTGTCGGCCTGCGAGCCGACGCCCACCCGGTCGAGGAGTTGCCGGGCCCGTCGTTCGGCCTCCTTCTTGTCCTTCTTGCGGACCTTGATCTGCCCCAGGGTGACGTTCTCGAGAACGGTCTTGTGGGCGAAGAGGTTGAACGACTGGAACACCATGCCGACGTCGGCGCGCAGGGCGGCGAGCTCCCGGCCCTCCTCGGGCAGGGGCTTGCCGTCGATGAAGATCTCGCCGGAGTCGATGGTCTCCAGCCGGTTGATGGCCCGGCAGAGCGTCGACTTCCCGCCGCCGGAGGGGCCGATGACGACGACGACCTCGCCGCGTCCGACCGTCATGTCGATGGACTGGAGCACATGGAGCGCGCCGAAGTGCTTGTCGACGTTCCGCAGCACGACGAGCGCGTCGTCGCTCACCGGGACGGGCATGGCACCCTCCTGGGTCACCGCCCCCGATTACCGCTCCCTTTCAGATTCATGCTCCGCCTTGCGTGCCGCGCGCGCACGCCGGGGCGGGCCCGTCTTCCGGGGCGAGGCCGCCTGACCGGCCCCGCCGGCGCCCCGGATGAAAACGATTGTCATAATGCTAGGGTTCGGTGCTCCACCCACCCCGCGCACACCCAGGTGACCTCCCTTGCCCCTGCCCTCGCCCTCCTCCATACGCCGCCGCGGACTGCTGTCCGCCCTGGCGCTGACCACCGCCTCCGCCCTGCTCAGCGGATGCTTCGCCGGCCAGTCCGGATCGGACGCGTCCGGCGGCTCCGGCGACGGACGGGTCCGCGTGGCGATGATGCAGCCGCCGCGCTCGGGCCTCTCCCCCCTCTCCGACGACGCGTTCAAACTCTCCCGCTGGTCCACCGCCGAGACCCTCGTCTCCCTCGACAAGGACGGCAACGCCACCCCCGCCCTCGCCACCGCGTGGAAGCAGACCGGCCGGACGTGGACGTTCACCCTCCGCGAGGGCGTCACCTTCCACGACGGCACGGCCCTGACCGCCGCCTCCGTCGTGAAGTCCCTGACCGTGGCCGCCGGCGCCGCGCCGAAGCCGCGCATCCTCGACGGCGTCGACCTCACCGTCCGGGCCGCCGGCCCGCACACGGTCACCGTCTCCACGGCCGCCCCGGACCCCCTCGTACCGCAGCGGCTCAGCTCCCCGCAGCTGTCGATCCTGGCCGCCAAGGCCTACCGGGGGAAGACGGTGAGCCCGGTCGGCACCGGCACCGGACCCTTCGAGCTCGTCGCCGTACGGGGCACCGCGTCCGCGGCGCTGAACCGCTACGACGGCTACTGGGGCGGGCGCGCCAAGGCCTCCGGCATCGACGTGACCTTCGTCCCCGACGGCACCGCGCGCGCCGCGGCGCTGCGCAGCGGCGAGGCCGACATCGTCGAGGCCGTGCCGGTCTCGCAGGCCCGGCTGCTCGACCAGAAGCTCATCACCGAGGTGCCGATGCCGCGCACCAACACCCTGTACCTGAACACCTCCTCCGGCCCGTTCAAGAACGCCGGGCTGCGGGCGGCGGCGCGCGAGGCGATCGACGCACGGCAGATCGTGACGAGCGTGTACGAGGGCCGGGCCGACGTCGCCGGCGGCCTCCTCGGTCCCGCCCTGCCCTGGGCCGCGAAGCTGCGCGGCACGGTCCCGCACCAGCGGGCCGCCGCCCCCGGGGGCGCCCGCATCACCATCGGCACCTTCACCGACCGGGCCGAGCTGCCCGAGGTCGCCCAGGTCCTCCAGCAGCAGCTCCAGGCCGCCGGGTTCAAGGTCACGCTCGACGTACGCGAGTACGCCAACATCGAGGCCGACGCCCTGGCCGGCAAGTTCGACGCCTTCATCCTGTCCCGGGCCACCGTCCTCGACTCCGGCGACCCGGCCGCCTACCTGTACAGCGACTTCGCGGGCGACGGCTCCTTCAACATTTCGCAGCTCGCCGACCCCGCCGTCGACCGCGCCCTGGCCGCGGCCGCGACGACCGCGACCGGGGACGCGCGGCGCCGGGCCGTCGTCCGGGCCGAGGCCGCCGTCCTGGCCACCGACGCCGCCGTACCCCTGCTGCACGAGCGCGTCGTCCAGGGCGACGCGGCCCGGGTGCGCGGCGCCGCGCACGACCCCCGGGAGCGCGCCCTCGTCACGCTCGACACCTCCGTCGAGTGAGGACGGCACTGGCGAGGGCCGCCGGCCTGGTCGCGGTCCTCACCGTGACCGGACTGCTGCCGTGGCTCTCGGGCAAGGATCCCGCGCTGAGCCTGCTGCGGGCGCGCTCCGCCGAGCAGGAGCCGACACCCGAGGCGCTGGCCGCGATCCGCGCGGACCTCGGCCTGGACGCGGGTCCGCTCGGACTCCTCGGCGGCTGGGCGGGCGGTCTGCTCCGCGGGGACCTCGGGGTCTCCTGGGTGTCCGGCACGGACGTGCTGCCCTCGGTCGCCGCCGGGCTCCAGGTGTCCCTGGCCCTGATGGGCGCGGCGCTCGCCGTGGCACTGCTGCTGGGTTCCCTCCTGGCCGCGCCGGTACTCGTCCGGGGGCGGGCCACCACGGGGGCATGGGCGGCGGCGCTCGCCGCCGTCCCCGAATTCCTGCTCGCCCTCGGCCTGTTGATCGTGGCGGGCGTCTGGCTCGGCTGGTTCCCGACCTCCGGCTGGGCCGGCCCGGCGCATCTGGTGCTCCCGGCGCTCGCCCTCGGCGTCCCGGCGGGCGCGCTGCTCGGCCGGCTGGTCGCCGACGCCCTGCCCGCCGTCCTCGACGAGCGCTGGGTGGAGCTGTGGCGCGGCGCGGGTGTCGGAAGGGCGCGGATCGCCGCGGCCGCGCTGCGGCGCGCGCTGCCGCCGCTGGTGCCGCAGTTCGGCATGGTGGCGGTCGGTCTGACCGGCGGCGCGGTCGCCGTGGAGACCGTCTTCGCGGTACCCGGCCTCGGCCGTACGGCCCTGGGCGCGGCCAAGTCTCAGGATCTGCCGCTCCTCCAGGGATCGGTGCTCGCGCTGCTGGCGCTCGGACTGCTCGTGGGCGCGCTGGCCGCCGCCGTACGCCGCAGGCTGCTGGGGCCCGCGCTGCGCGACGCCGGCCTCACGCTGCCCGCCGCCCGCCCTGTCCCGGTCCCCGCCGCCGTCCCGGTCGTCCTCGGCGCGGTCCTGCTCGCCGTGATCGGCTGGGGGCTGCTCCGTGAGCCGTACGCGATCGACACCGCGGCCCGTCTCGCCGCCCCCTCCCCCGCGCACCCGCTGGGCACCGACGCGCTGGGCCGCGATGTCCTCGCCCGGCTCGGGCACGGCGCGGCGTCGACGATCGGCACGGCGGCCGGTGTCGGTCTGCTCGGGTATCTGCTCGCCCTCGGGCTCGGCTTCCTGCCGCGGCTCGCCTCCGGCCTCGCCGACATCGCCAACGCCGTGCCCCCGGTCGTCGCCGGCATCCTGGTGGCCGCCGCGACGGGACCCGGCACCGGCGCCGCGGCGCTCGCCGTCACCGTGGTCTCCTGGCCTCCGCTCGCGGCCCATGCGGCGGCCCTCACCCAGGAGGTGCGCGCCTCCGCGTTCCTTTCGGCGCAGCGGGCCATGGGCGCGAGTCCGCTGTGGATCGTGAGCCGTCACGTCCTGCCGTCCGTGGCCGGCCCGGTCGGCCGGCACGCCGTGCTGCGCCTGCCCGGCATCGCGCTGGCGCTGGCCTCGCTCGGCTTCCTCGGGCTCGGCGCGCAGCCGCCGTCCCCGGAGTGGGGTCTGCTGCTGGACGAGTCCGCCGACTACGTCGAGCGGGCACCGGTGGCGGCCCTGGCGCCCGCGATCGCGCTGGCGCTGCTGGCGGCGCTCGCCGTCACGCTCGCCGCGGTCCGGCCCCGCGCCCGGGCTCTGTCCCTGTCCCTGTCCGTACGAGGAAAGGCGGCCCGTGGTGCGGTCTGACCCTGTGCTCTCGGTGCGCGGGCTGCGCGTCGGATTCGACGGTGTGGACGTGGTGCGCGGCGTCTCCTTCGAGGTGCTCCCCGGTGAGGTCCTGGCCCTGGTCGGCGAGTCGGGGGCCGGGAAGTCCCTGACCGCCCGCGCCCTGCTCGGCATGGTCCCGCGCGGGGCGTCGGTCGACGGGGTGGTGCTCCTGAACGGCGCGCCGGTCACGCCCGCCGACTGGGGCCGCCGTGTCGCGCTCGTACCCCAGGACTCGCTGTCGGCCCTCTCCCCCGTCCATCCCGTGGGCGAGCAACTGTCGCTCGCCCTGCGGTCGGTCCAGGGTCTTACCCGGAGGGATGCGCGGCGGCGGGCCGAGGCCGCCCTGGAGGCGGTCGGCATCCCGGCCGCCAAGTCCCGTTGCCATCCGCACGAGTTCTCCGGCGGCATGCGGCAACGCGTGGTGCTCGCGATGGCGTTGGTCAACGAACCCGCGCTCGTCGTCGCCGACGAGCCCACCACCGCCCTGGACCCCGAGACCCAGGAGAGGGTTCTGGGGCTCCTCCGCGAGCGGTGCTCGGCCACCGGCGCCTCCCTCGTCCTGGTCACCCATGACATCGGGGTCGTACGCGCCCACGCCGACCGGATGGCGGTCGTCTACGCCGGGCTCCTGGCCGAGTACGGGCCGGTGGAGCGGGTGCTGAACCGGCCTCTGGCGCCGTACACCGCCGGTCTGCTCGCCTCCCTGCCGGCCGTCGACGGCAGGCCGAGGACCCGGCTGCCCGCCCTGCCCGGCCGCCCGCCCGCGCCGGGCGAGCCGCCGACGGGCTGCGCCTTCGCCCCCCGCTGCCCGCATGCCGTCGACCACTGCCGCACCCGGGCACCCGAGCCCCGCTCCGTCGACGGTCGCGAGGTCGCCTGCCATCTCGCCACCGTCCCGGAGACCGCATGAACCCGCTGCTCGACGTCCGCGACCTGGTCGTACGGTACGGATCGGCCACCGTCGTCGACGGGGTCTCGTTCCAGGTGGGCGCCGGTGAGACGGTCGGGCTCGTCGGCCCGTCCGGCTGCGGGAAGTCCTCCACCGCAGCGGCCGTGCTCCAGCTGCGGCGCCCGCACAGCGGCTCGGTCCGCTTCGACGGCCTGGAGCTGACCGGGCTTGGCGGGCGGGAGCTGCGTGCGGTACGGCCGCGCTTCCAGCCGGTCTTCCAGGACCCGTACGGCTCCCTGAGCCCGCGCCGACGGATCCGCGAGCAGATCGCCGAGCCGTTGCGCGTCCAGGGGCGCTGGTCGCGGACGGCGGGGCCCGGCCGGGTCGCCGAACTCCTGGACAGCGTCGGCCTCGACGACTCCCACGGCGAGCGGCTGCCACACGAGCTGTCCGGCGGCCAGTGCCAGCGGGCGGGCATCGCCCGCGCCCTGGCGAGCGAGCCCGACCTCCTCGTCCTCGACGAACCCGTCTCGGCGCTCGACCCGTCCCTGCGGGCCGGCGTCCTCAATCTCCTCCTCGACCTCCAGGACCGGCTCGGCCTCGGCTGCCTCTTCATCTCCCACGACATGGCGGCCGTGCGGCACATGAGCGACCGCGTCCTCACCATGCGGAACGGAAAGCTCGTCGCGTGACCCCCCTGACCCGACTGCTGATCACCAGTCAGTTCGCTTTCAACGTCGGCTTCTTCGCCGTGCTGCCCTACCTCGCCGACCACCTGGGCGGCGCCCTGGGCCTCGGCGGCTGGCTGGTCGGGCTGATCCTGGGCCTGCGCACCTTCAGCCAGCAGGGCATGTTCGTCGTCGGCGGCGCGCTGACCGACCGGTACGGCGCCCGGCCCGTCGTCCTCACCGGCTGCGCGCTGCGCGTCGCGGGCTTCGTCTGGCTCGCCTTCGCCGCCTCCACCTGGGCGGTCGCCGGTGCCGTCGTCCTGGTCGGGTTCGCCGCCGCCCTCTTCTCCCCGGCGGTCGAGACGGAGATCGCGCGCGAGGCCGTCCGCGTCGAGAGCGGCGGGGGCCCGCCCCGCACCCGGACGCTGGCCCTGTTCTCCACCGGCGGTCAGGCGGGCGCCCTCGTCGGACCGGTCGTCGGCGCGCTGCTGCTGTACGGAACGGATTCGGGCGAGGACGGCACCTCGGGCGACCACTTCAGGGCCGCCTGCCTGGCCGGGGCCGTGGTGTTCGCCGTCGTCCTGGCCGGTCACTGGCGCCTCATGCCCCACGCCCGGCCCGAAGGACGGCGGGCCGCGACGCAGTGGCGGCCGCTGCTGCGCAACCGCCGCTTCCTGGGCCTCGCCCTCGCGTACTCGGCCTACCTCCTCTCGTACAACCAGCTCTATCTCGCGCTGCCGGCCGAGCTCGACCGGGCCACCGGCTCGCAGCAGGCGCTCGGCTGGCTGTTCGCCCTCTCCTCCGTGCTGGTCGTCGTCGGCCAGCTGCCGCTGGAGCGCCGGGCGGCGGCGCGGCTGAGCTGGCCGGGCATGGTCCGCTGCGGACTGGCGCTGATCGGGGTGGCGTTCGCGGCGACCGGCGCGCTGCTCACCCTCGGGGGCCTGTGGCCGGCCGTCGCCTTCACCGTGCTCCTCACCCTCGGCCAGATGCTGGTCGTCCCGGCGGCCCGCGCATGCGTACCGGAGCTTGTCGATCCCGAGCGGCTCGGGCTGTTCACGGGTGCGCTCTCGTCCCTCTCCGGCCTGGTGGTGCTGCTGGGCGCGGCCCCGGCCGGAGCGCTTCTGGAACGGCCGGGTCCGGTGCCCTGGCTCGTCCTCGGTCTGGTGCCGCTCCTCGGCATGGTGTTCGTCCCCCGTACGGTGACCCGCCGCGATCGGCTCGCGAAGGTCGGCGCGCCGACGTCGGATGCGCGATGACCATGCCGTCCGGCGCCGTGCGGTAGGGGGAGGGGCGGCCCGCCCCGGTCAGGGTGCGGCGGGCGAGGGCTCCGTCAGCGGCGGGGCCGGCGACGGCGGGATGATCTGGGCGCGCAGGGCCGAGGCGTAGATCTCGTCGGGGTCGAGGCGGCGCAGCTCCTCCGCGATCAGCTCGGCGGTCGTCCGTACCTTCAGGGCCAGGACGCGGCTGGGCTGACCGGGGATGACCAGCCTCGCCACCGGCCCCTCGGGCCGGTCGATGCGGATCTCCCCGTCGGGCGTGCCCAGCCGGACGGCCGTGATGACCGGCCCTTCGGTGACGACCTGCTCGACCGGGACCCGGAGCCGGTCCGCGAACCAGCGGGCCAGCAGCTCGGCGCTGGGATTGTCGGCCTCGCTCTCCACGGCGGCCGAGACCACGGTCGTACGGGCCTGGTCGAGCGCCGCGGCGAGCATCGAACGCCACGGGGTGAGCCGGGTCCAGGCCAGGTCGGTGTCGCCGGGGGCGTACGACGCGGCGCGCGCCGCGAGCGCCGCCAGGGGATCCTCGACGGCGTACGCGTCGGTGATCCGGCGCTGGGCGAGCGCGCCCAGCGGGTCCTTGGACGGCACCTCGGGCGCGTCCACCGGCCACCAGACGACGACGGGCGCGTCGGGCAGCAGCAGCGGCAGGACGACGGAGTCGGCGCGCGCGCCGAGCTCACCGTGCAGCCGCAGCAGTACGGTCTCACCGGCGCCCGCGTCGCTGCCCACGCGGACCTCCGCGTCCAGGCGGGCCTCGTGCCTCTCGCGCGGCGAACGGGCGTGCCGCTTGATCACCACGAGCGTGCGCGAGGGGTGCTCGTGCGACGCCTCGTTGGCGGCCTTGAGCGAGTCGTAGGCGTTCTCCTCGTCGGTGACGATGACGAGCGTGAGCACCATTCCGACGGCCGGCATCCCGATGGACCGGCGGCCGGACAGGATCGCCTTGTTGATCTTGCTTGAGGTGGTGTCGGTGAGATCGATCTTCATGACCGTGCCCGTTCCTTCCGTCTCGTACGAGCAAGTCTGCCGGTGTTCCCGTAGCACTCGACGTGCCGGGGTTCTTCCACAGCCTCTCGAACTCTTCGGTACGGGAGGGGAACCGGCCGGGAATCGGTCGACGACTCGCCGTACCGGCGTCCGGAGCGGTAGGGGCGGCGGGCCGCGTGGCGCGTGGGTGCCGTGTGGCCGTCAGCGTGCCGTCAGTGGAGGGCGGACGCGGTCGGCCGGTCGGCGGCGGCCTCGGAGAGCTCGGCGTCGGCGGTCCGCGCGCGGGCCTGTCCGGCGGCGACGTGCCCCGTCATACCCCGGCCCGCCGCCCGGTCCCGGCGTTCGAGGCCGGCCGAGACGAAGGCCAGCAGGAGCGCGGCGGCTGCCAGGGCGGCACCGACCCAGTTGGGCGCGGTGTAGCCGAGGCCGGCCGCGATGACGAGGCCACCGAGCCAGGCGGCGAGCGCGTTGCCGAGGTTGAAGGCACCGATGTTGACGGCGGAGGCGAGGGTCGGCGCCCCGTGCGCGTGGTCGAGGACCCGCTTCTGCAGCGGCGGCACGGTGGCGAAGCCGAGGGCGCCGACGAGCGCGACGGAGATCGCCGCCAGGACCTTGTCGTGGGCCGTCAGCGTGAACAGCGCGAGAACGACGGCGAGCGCGCCGAGGGAGATGAAGAGCATCGGCATCAGCCTGCGGTCGGCGTACCTGCCGCCGACGAGGTTGCCCACGACCATGCCGAGTCCGAACAGGACGAGGAGCCAGGTGACGGAGGACTCGGCGTAGCCGGCGACCTCGGTCATCATCGGGGCGATGTAGGTGATGGCGGCGAAGACCCCGCCGAAGCCGAGCACGGTCATCGCCATGGCGAGGAGCACCTGGGCGTTCTTGAACGCGGCCAGTTCGTGCCGTACGCGAACGCCTTCGGGCTTCGGCGTGTCGGGGACGAGCCGGGCGATGCCGAGGAGACCGACGACGCCGAGCGCGGCGACGATGACGAACGTGGTGCGCCAGCCGATGGCGTGGCCGATGAGGGTGCCGCCGGGGACGCCGACGACATTGGCGACGGTGAGGCCCGTGAACATCATGGCGATGGCGCCGGCCTTCTTCTCCGGTGCGACCAGCTCGGCCGCCACGACGGAGCCGATTCCGAAGAAGGCACCGTGGGCGAGGGAGGCGACGATCCGGCCGGCCACCATGAGGCCGAAGCTGGGGGCGACGGCGGACAGCGCGTTGCCGAGCACGAACAGCCCCATGAGGATCATCAGCATCCGCTTGCGGGTCACCTTGGTGCCGAGCACGGTCAGCAGCGGCGCGCCCACGACGACGCCGAGGGCGTAGCCGGTGACGAGGAAGCCGGCGGTGGGGATGGAGACACCGAAATCGGCCGCGACATCGGGCAGCAAGCCCATGATCACGAATTCTGTCGTACCGATTCCGAAGGCCCCCATCGCGAGGGCGAGAAGCGCGAGCGGCATGAGGAGTGACCTTCCAAAAAGTGTTTGCGGAGGCGCTTTGCTTGCGTCCACAATACTTGCATGCGCGCTTTACTTGCAAGCGCGGGCCTTTTTGCGGGCTGGCAGGCCGCGGCGGAGGGAGATGGGCCTAAAAGCATCAGATCGGGGCATGTGCCGCACATACAGTCGACCCGACGACGGTCGACCCCGTCCCTGGAGAGTGGTCGTGACCGTTCGCATAGGGGTTGAGGAAGAGTTCCATGTGATCGACGTGGAGAGCGGGTCGCTCGTACCCCGCGCCGACGCGCTGCTGGCAGGGCTGCCCCGCAGGACGTACACGCACGAGCTGTCACAGTCGATGGTCGAGACCAATAGCGAGGTCCATACCTCCCTGCGGGAACTCCACGCCGACCTGTGCCGCTCCCGCCGCCGTCTCGACGCGGCCGCGTCGCGTCAGGGCCTGGCCGTCGTCGCCGCCGGCGCAGCCCCGCTCGGCCGGGTCGAGTCCGTCCGCATCACGCCCGCGCCGCGCTACGAGAAGATGGCCCGCGAGTACCGCCGGGTCGCCGAGGAACAGCTGATATGCGGCGCGCAGGTGCATGTGGACATCCCGGACCACGAGACCGCCGTACGCGCCATGTGCGCGGTGGGGCCGTGGCTGCCGCCCCTGCTGGCGCTGTCGGCCAGCTCCCCGTTCTGGCTCGGTTCCGACACCGGTTACGCGAGCTGGCGGACGATGGTGTGGCAGCGCTGGCCCACGGCAGGTCCGGCCGGTTGTTTCGCGGGCGCCGAGGACTACGACCGGGCCGTGGCGGGGCTCATCGGGTCGGGGGTGATCAGCGACGCGGGGATGATCTATTACGACGTGCGGCCGTCCGCCCACCAGCAGACCCTGGAGCTGCGCGTCTGCGACGCCTGCCCCCGCGTCGAGACGGTGGTGCTGCTCGCCGGGCTGTTCCGCGCGCTGGTGACGGACGCCTGTGCCCGGCTGGCGGCGTCCGGCGGCCGTACGGGATGCGACGGCAGACACGAATGGCTGCGCGCGGCGACCTGGCGCGCCGCCCGTTCGGGGCTGGAGGGGGAGCTGATCGATCCGGAGACCCGCCGCCCGGCAGCCGCGGCCCAGGTCGTGCAGACCCTGCTGCGGCACACGCGTCCCATGCTGGAGGAGCACGGCGACTGGGACCTGGTCCGGGAACTGGCCCGACGGACGGTGAGCGCGGGCAGCGCGGCCCACCGCCTGCGGGAGACGGCCGCGCGGGACGACCTGCTGGCGGGCGTGGACCTCCTGGTCGCGGAAACCCGCGGCGAACAACCCACCCGCCGCCGCTCACGCCCGACCGCGCCTCGCGAGATCACCCACCCGGACCTCCTGGGGGCGCACTCGACCCGGAGCGTCAGGGAGCGACCGTCTCCTCGGTGATCAGTTCCACGAGGGCCGGCATGCCGCCCTCGGCCAGTGCCTGGCGCTGCCGGTCCGCCGGGGTGCCCTCCTGGAGCAGGCGGTGGGCCAGCGAGGTCACCTCACGGGTGTCGCCTGCCTCGTCGAGGGCCGGCGTGACATGGTCGAGCAGCATGCACAGCACGTCACCGGCCCGGCGCGCCCGGCCGGCCGGGTCGACCAGCAGGCCGGTCAACCCGTGCCGTGCGGCGTGCCAGTTCGACGCCTGGAGCAGTTCGGGCGGGCAGTGCGGCAGCGGGGCTCCCGCCTTCTCCTCACGTATCGCCGTCGCGACCAGCGCGCGGACGATCCCGGCGAGCATGACCGCCGTGTCGGCCCGGAGCTGGACGTCCGAGCAGCGGACCTCGACCGTCGGGTAACGGTCGGACAGGCGGGCCTGCCAGTACAGCTGACCGGTGTCGGTGATGACGCCGCTGTCCAGGAGCGACCGGACACGGCTCTCGTGATCGGCGAGCGAGCTGAAGCTGGGCGGCGGGCCGCTGACCGGCCAGCGGCCGAAGATCACCGTGCGCCAGCTCGCGAAGCCGGTGTCGTCGCCGTCCCAGAGGGGTGAGTTCGCGGACATGGCGACCAGGACCGGGAGCCAGACCCGGATACGGCTCAGGACCGCGACGCCCATCGCCCGGTCCGGCACGGCGGCGTGCACATGCATGCCGTTGACCAGCTGCTCCGCCACGAGTTGCGGGGCCTGGGAACGCATCGCCAGATAGCGGGCCTGGCGGGTGACCGGGACCGGCCCGACCTGCCGATACGGGGGCGTCCCGCAGGCCGCGAGGCGGCAGCCGTTCTTCTCCGCCGCCGCGCCGACCGCGTGCCGCAGGCGCAGCAGATGGCCGCCGACCTCCTCCAGGTCGGTGCAGATGGGCGTGGCGACCTCCACCTGCGCCTGCAGCAGCTCCGACTGGACCTCGGCCTCTTCGACGATCGGCCCGAGACCGGCCGCCTCCCGTACCTGTTCCGCGAGCGGTACCGGCAGGAAGGTGTCCGGATCGAGCAGCATGTACTCTTCCTCGACCCCAATGGTGATCATGCCGTGCCAGTACCCCGGGACAAGGGGATGAATCGGACGAGCGCGGTCCCGTCGACGCGAGAGCCAAACGCCCTCAGCGGAGGGCGAGGGCGGTGCCGGCGGGCGAGCGGCACCGCTCCGCTCAGCCGCTGAGGTGGCGCTCCATCCAGTCGGCGGCGGTACGGCGGAACAGCCGCCGGTTGTCCGCCCGCCGGAAGTCGTGGCCCTCGTCGCGGAGCATCAGCAGCTCGGCCGTCAGCCCCCGCTCCCGCGCGGCACGCACCACCTGCTCGGACTCGCCCGGCGGAACGTTGGTGTCGTGCTCGCCGTGGACCGCGAGCAGCGGTACGCGCAGTTCGTCGATACGGCTCATGGGAGACAGCGCACGGAGCAACTCCCGGTCGCGCACCGGATGGCCGTACTTGTGGGCCGCCGACTCCGCGATCCACGGCTCGGTCCCCTCGAAGAACGTCGTGAGGTCGGACATCCCGCACACCGCGATGCCCGTGCGGAACAGCTCCGGATGCCATACGAGGCTGGCAAGGGTCAGATAGCCGCCGTACGAGCGCCCCATCACCGCGAGCCGGGTCGGGTCCGCGCGGCCGGTCAGGACCGCGTGCGCCGCACAGGCGGCGACATCCTCGATCGCGGCGAACCGCCCCGTACCGAGGTCGGCGTCCACGAACGACCGTCCCCAGCCGGACGAGCCGCGGACGTCGGGCGCGAAGACGTCGAGCCCTCTGCCCAGCAATTCGTGGTACAGCGGGTCGAACACGGGCCGTTCCTGCTCCTCCGGCCCACCGTGCAGGTGGATCACGCACGGCGCCGGCCGGCCGGCGGCGCGGCCCGGCGCCCGGTAGTACCAGCCACCCAGCGCGAGCCCGTCACGGGCGACCGGCCGCAGCGGAACGGGCCGTACGGGCGGCCTGCCCGGCGGTACGGCGTCCTCGTCCCGCGACGACCACGGCGTACGGGCCGAGGGCGCGTCCGGGGGCACCCACCACACTCCCGGGCGGCGCTGGGAACCGGAGACCGCCAGCACCATCCCGTCCGGTCCGGACCGGGTGATCCGCGTGACCACCTCGTGCGGCAGCGGTACGTCCCGGGGCGGCGTGGTGCCGGTCGCGGCCCCGCTGGGCACCTGGCCGGCCGCCGGGAGGCCGAGGGTCTGCAGTTCGACGGCGCCCCGCACGTTCCAGCCGAGGGCGGCCGTGCGGCCGTCCTCGGCGAAGGCGAGGAGCTCCAGGTCGCAGTCCTCGCGCTCGGCCACGACGGAGAGCCCGAGGCGCGTGCCGTCCTCGTCCAGCGCGGCCGCGAGCAGCGCGGCGAACTGCCGTTCGTGGTCGCTCCGGAGCCACAGCGTGCGGCCGTCCGGCCCGAAGCGGCCGATCCACGGATCGCCGTCGGCAACCCGCAGCACGGACCCGGTGCCGAGGTCGGCGGTGCGCACGACCACCGCCTCCCGCCGGCCGCGCGGCCCTCTGCGTACCAGCGCGAACCGCTCGTCCTCGCTGATGTCGCAGACGCGCAGCGTCGCGGCCCCGGACTCGGTGGCGAGGAGTACGGGCGACCGGACTCCGTCGGGGTCGACGAGATACGCACTGAGCCGGTCCGGCGCCCCACCCAGCCCGTCCGCCCCACTGAGCTCTCCCCGCTCCAACCCGTCCAGGACGCCCGCCCCGTCCAGGGCCTCCGGCCCGCTCAGCTCGCCCCGCACCGCCCCGTCGGGGCCGCTCGCCTCGCCGTGCCACAGGCGGGCCGGCGGCGGCTCCGCCACCGTGACCGCAAGGCCCGAGCCGTCCCGTGTCCAGCAGCCCAGGTAGGCCGAGCTGTCGGCGTCCGCGCCCGCCACGACACGGCGGCCGGTACCGTCCGGGCGTACGCACAGCACCCGGGTGTGCTCGCCGCCTCCCGGGGCCACCGTGTAGGCGATCCAGCGTCCGTCCGGGGACCAAGCCACTTCCGTGACCGGATCGGGGTCGGCGTCGAGCAGGTGGATCTCGGGGCCGTTCACCTCCCCGGTCCACAGCTGGGGGACGCCCGTGCGGTCGCAGATGAACGCCACGTGCTCGCCCGTGGGGTCCCCGGACGGATACCAGCAGCCGTGGGAGATCAGCGGCTGGGGAGTGTCCCACGGTCCGGCCGAGTCGGCGAGCGGCACCTGTACGGGCGCCGCCGACGGGGCTCCGGGCGGCGGCCCTGGCACGACTCCCGGCATGGCCCCCCGGGGGGCTCCTGTCAGTTGATCCCGTGTGTCTGCAGCCATATCTCCAGCAACGCTACGTGCCACAGGGCGTTCGCTCCCCGCTTCGTCCGGTGGCGGTCAGGGGCGGCGAGGAGTTCCGCGAGGTACTCGTCGCGGAAGACGCCCCGCGCCCGGGCCTCGGGTGCGTCCAGGGCCTGACGGACCCGTTCGAGGACCGGCCCCGCCATGTGGCGGATCGCCGGCACCGGGAAGTAGCCCTTGGGCCGGTCGACCACCTCGCGGGGCAGGATCGCGCGGCCCGCGTCCTTCAGTACGCCCTTGCCGCCCTGCGCCAGCTTCAGCTCCGGCGGGCAGGCGGCGGCCAGCTCGACCAGCTCGTGGTCGAGGAACGGCACCCGGGCCTCGAGGCCCCAGTCCATCGTCATGTTGTCCACGCGCTTGACCGGGTCGTCGACGAGCATGACGTGCGTGTCGAGCCGCAGGGCGGCGTCGAGCGCGGTCTCGGCCCCGGGCACGGCCATGTGCTCGCGTACGAACCTGCCGGACTCGTCGTGGCCGGTGAGCAGGTGCGGCTGGAGGATCCGGGCGAAGTCGGAGTGCGGCCGGTCGAAGTACACCTCGGCGTACGTCTCCGGCTCCCGCTCGCGCTCGACGGCGGCCAGGTCCGGGTACCAGCGGTAACCGGCGAACACCTCGTCGGCGCCCTGGCCGCTCTGCACGACGCTGACCTCCTTGGAGACCAGCTCGGACAGCAGGTGGAAGGCGACCACGTCGTGGCTGATCATCGGCTCGCTCATGGCCCGGACCGCTCCGTCGAGCGCGGTCGACACCCGGTCCGAGGGCACCATCAGCTGGTGGTGGTCGGTGTCGTAGCGCCGGGCGATGAGGTCCGAGTACGCGAACTCGTCGCCCTGCTCGCCGGCCTCCGACTCGAATCCGACGCTGAACGTCGCCAGGTCCTTCTGGCCCGCCTCGGCCAGCAGTCCCACGATCAGGGACGAGTCGAGCCCGCCGGAGAGCAGCACGCCGACCGGCACGTCGGCGACCATGCGGCGCCGTACCGCCGTCCGCAGCGCGTCCAGCACCGCGTCCCGCCAGTCGTCCGCGTCCATGCCCGCGTGCTCGGCGCGCCGGGTGTACGAGGGCTGCCAGTAGCACCGGTCGTGGTGGGAGCCGTCCGGCTCCACCACGCGCACCGTGGCGGGCGGCAGCTTGCGCACGCCGTTGAGCACGGTCCGGGGCGCGGCCACCGTGGCATGCCAGCTCAGGTACTGGTGCAGCGCGACGGGGTCCAGCGAGGTGTCCACGCCGCCACCGGCGAGCAGGGCGGGCAGCGTGGAGGCGAACCGGAGCCGGCCCGGCCCGTGGGCCAGGTACAGCGGCTTGATCCCGAGCCGGTCGCGGGCCAGCACCACGCGGCCGGTGTCGTTCTCGACGATGACGAAGGCGAACATGCCCTTGAAGTGGTCGACGCAGTCGGTGCCCCACTGCGCGTAGGCCTTCATGACCACCTCGGTGTCCGAGGTGGAGAAGAACCGGTGCCCGAGGGCCCGCAGTTCGTCCCGCAGCGCCTGGTAGTTGTACACGCAGCCGTTGAACACGCCCGTCAGCCGGGCGTCGGTGTCGGTCATCGGCTGCGCGCCGCGCTCCGACAGGTCGATGATCTTCAGACGCCGGTGGCCGAGCGCCACGGCGCCCTGCGACCAGATCCCCCGGCCGTCGGGCCCTCGGGCCGCGAGACGGTCGGTCATGCGCTCCACGGCGGCCACGTCGGGCCGCCGGTCGTCGAAGCGGATCTCACCGCTCAGGCCGCACATGCCGCACCTCCCCGCCGTGCCGCACCCGCCCCCGGCCCACCAGGGCCCTCGTACTCCTCCTCGACCTCATATGAATCGGTCACCACAACTCCTCGAAGACGGGGAGCGGGCGTCCGTCCGCCGTTCCGTTCACGTGGCGAGGCGGCCCGCTCCGCTACGGCGGGTTCCCCGTTGATCGCGGCGCATGCCTGCCCGGAACCGCACGCCCCCACCAGGGACCCCGCCGCCCTCTCCCGCCATGGCGGAGTTTTTGTCCTGTTTCGCGGGGAAGCCGGGGTGCCATGGACCATGCACAGGCACCCGTACTCGACGCACTGGCCGCGTACCACGTGGAGAACCAGACACCTTTCACCCCGCCCGGCCACAAGCAGGGACGCGGCGCCGATCCTCGCGTACGCGCGATCCTCGGTGACGCCGTGTTCCAGTCCGACGTGCTGGCCACCAGCGGTCTGGACGACCGGACCTCGTCCCACGGCGTCCTCGCCAGGGCCCAGGAGCTGATGGCCGACGCCGTCGGAGCGGAGCACACCTTCTTCTCGACCTGCGGCAGCTCCCTGTCGGTCAAGGCGGCCATGCTGTCCGTGGCCGGGCCGCACGAGAAGCTGCTCGTGGGGCGCGACGCCCACAAGTCGGTGGTCTCGGGCCTCGTGCTCGCCGGGATCGTACCGATCTGGGTGGACCCCCAGTGGGACGCGGAGCGGCACCTCGCCCACCCGCCGTCCGCCGACGCCTTCCGCGCCGCCTTCGCGGAGCACCCCGACGCGCGGGGCGCCCTGGTCACGACACCGACGCCGTACGGCACCTGCTCCGACCTGCCCGCCATCGCCCGGACATGCCATGAGCACGGCGTGCCGCTGATCGTCGACGAGGCGTGGGGCGCCCACCTCCCGTTCCACCCGGATCTGCCCACCTGGGCGATGGACGCGGGCGCGGACGTGTGCGTGACCTCAGTCCACAAGATGGGCTCCGGGCTCGAGCAGGGCTCGGTCTTCCACCTCCAGGGCGATCTGATCGAACCCGAGGTGCTGAAGAACCGTGAGGACCTGCTGGGCACCACCAGCCCTTCCGTCCTCGTCTACGCGGCCCTCGACGGGTGGCGGCGCCAGATGGTCCAGCACGGCCACGCCCTCTACGACGACGCGCTCGCCCTGGCCAAGGACGTACGCGCGCGGATCGCCGAGATCGACGGTATGCACGTCCACGGTCGTGACGACTTCTGCGGGCCCGGCCGCTCCGCCGACCTCGACCCGCTCCAGGTGATCGTCGACATCACCGGCCTCGGGACGACCGGTTACCGGATCGCCGACTGGATCCGCGAGCACCACCGGATCAACCTGCACCTCTCCGACCATCGCCGCACGAGCGCCCAGCTCACCCACGCCGACGACAGCCGCACCGCCAACGCCCTGATCGCCGCGCTGCGCGACGTCGCCGCCCACGCCGGCGAGCTGCGGCCCGCGCCCCGGGTGGAGGTTCCGGATCCGGCCGACCTCCGCCTCGAACAGGTCATGCTGCCGCGTGACGCCTTCTTCGGGCGGGTCGAGCAGGTGCCGTGGGAGCAGGCTGTCGGCCGCGTCAGCGCCGAGATGCTCACGCCGTACCCGCCGGGCATCCCGGCCGCGCTGCCCGGTGAGAAGCTCAACGCCGAGGTGCTGCGCTATCTGCGGAGCGGCGTCGACGCGGGCATGGTGGTACCGGACGCCGCCGACACCGAGGTCAAGACCGTACGCGTGACGGTCGAGGACTGACCTCCGGCGCCTGGTACCTCGGCCGGCCCGACCGCGCCCGGCCCTGCGCCCGGGTCGGTGCCCGGCCCGGTGACGGCCGGGGCCCGCCTGGGTCGGATCCCGTCACAGCCCCGCGGCGGCCTTCTGCCGGAACCGTTCCCAGGCCCGCTCCGGCACGTCCTCGCGCAGCAGGACGTCGGCCGCCGTGCAGGCCAGCGCCTCCGCGGCGGCCAGCATCACCCGCCGCCCGCGGGGACCGGCCGCCGCCTCCGCGAACGCGGGCGTGTGGTCCGAACCCTCCGGCCCCATGATGGCGACGAAGGGATGGATCGCGGGCACCCGCGTGCTGACGTTGCCGATGTCGGACGAGCCCAGGTACACGCCCGGCACGGGCTCCGACAGCCGGATGCCCGCCCGGTCCAGGTGGTGGGCGAACAATCCGGACAGCACGTCGTTGTCGCGGAAGTGCTCGTACCGGCCGCCCACGTCGGTCACCTCCACCCGTGTACGGGTGGCCAGCGCCACGCCCCGCGCGCACGAGCGCAGCTCCTCCACCAGCCTCTCCAGGGCCGAGGTGGTCCCGCCACGCAGTCCGAACAGGCCCTCCGCGTACTCGGGGACGATGTTCGTGGCCCGGCCGCCGTCCGTCACGATCCCCTGGATGTGCGATCCGCCGGGCAGCCGCCGGTCCAGCACGCCGAGCGTGTTGAAGAGCTGGATCAGCGCGCCCAGCGCGTCGATCCCCTCCGTGGGGCTGCCGGTGGGGTGCGCGGCGCGCCCGTGGAACCCGACGCGGACCTGGGCACTGGCCGTCAGCGGCGCCCATGACCAGTCGTAGACGCCCGGATGGAACATCAGCGCCGCGTCCACCCCGTCGAAGAGGCCGGCCTCCACCTCCGTGACCTTGCCGCCTCCCCGCTCCTCCGCCGGAGTCCCGACGGCCAGCAGGGTCCCGTCGACCTCGCCGAGCGCCGCCCGCAGCGCGGTGGCCGCACCGAGGCCGGCCGACGCGATCAGGTTGTGGCCGCAGGCGTGCCCGAGCAGCGGCAGCGCGTCGTACTCCATCAGCAGGGCCACGCACGGTCCGTCGCCCGCCGTGGCCGCCCGGCCCGTCCGGGCGACGAAGGCGGTCGGCATCCCGGCCACCCCGCGCTCCACCACGAACCCCTCGCGCTCGAGTTCGTCCGCCAGCAGACCGGCCGCGCCGTGCTCCTCGTAGGCCGTCTCCGGTTCGCGGTGCAGGGCCAGGCCGACATCCCAGAGCCGGTCCGCGCGGGCGGCCACCTCCTGCCCGATGCGGGCGTAGAGCGAATCCGGGGTGTGTGACACGGGTGGCCTCCTCGAGTCGGCTGTCGCTGCCTTCCGCTCGTGTTCCACGCCTCCGGCGCCCGATGCCCCGAAACGGGCGCGGATCCCGTGCGAGGGCGCCCCCCACGCAAGGACGGGGGCCCGCCGGGCGGCGGGCCCCCGTCACGCGCCGTGCGTGCGCCGTGCGCCTCAGCGGGTGACGACGTGCCGCTCGTCGGGCACGCAGTGCGTCATCGTCAGACCCTCGACGTCCCGGGGCGGGTTCTCCCCGAGGTTGGCCAGGCGCTTGCGGTCCTCGTCGGTGAGGTCCTGGCTCGCGAGCGGCTCCAGGTGCGCGACGTCCTGCGGGGTGATGCCGATGCCCTCGCCGACGCGCAGCCCGAGGTCGTTCTCGACCAGGAGGAAGTGCCACACCATCCGCTCCTGCACCGGCCGGTCGCACTGCTTCAGCAGGTTGACGAGGTTGTGCACCAGGTCGTCCCGCTCCCACTGCTCCATCAGCAGATAGCGCTGCCCGGCCTGCATGTAGTCGTTCGTCCGCTCGATCCGCTTACGGGTGAGCCTGCCGCGGATCTCCGGACCCTGTTCGTCGTGCGTGGGGTACTGGCCCTCCCGCAGACCGCCCCGGATCGACGGTTCGTAGTTCACGTCGGGGTTCTCGCCCGCGCCGTCCACGTGGTACGTCATGAACCCGTCGCGCTGGTTGGTGCGCACGTCGGCGTTCTTGGCGTGGTTGACCGGCAGCTGGAGGTAGTTCGGGCCGACCCGGTAGCGCTGGGTGTCGCTGTAGGAGAAGGTCCGGCCGACCAGCATCTTGTCGTCGGAGAAGTCCAGGCCGTCGACCAGCACGCCGGTACCGAAGGAGATCTGCTCGTTCTCGGCGAAGAAGTTGTCCGGCATCCGGTTGAGCACCATCTTGCCGACCGGCTTGGGCGGGAAGTCCTGCTCGGGCCAGGTCTTGGTGTCGTCCAGCGGGTCGAAGTCCAGCTCCGGGTGGTCGTGGTCCTCCATCATCTGGACCAGCAGCTCCCACTCCGGGTAGTCGCCGCGCCGCACCGCCTCGTACAGGTCCTTGGTGGCGTGGCCGAGGCCCTGCGCCTGGACGTTGGCGGCGTCCTCCTCCGTCATGCTGCGCACACCCTGCTTGGGCATCCAGTGGTACTTCACCAGGACGGTGCGGCCCTCGGCGTTGACCCACTTGTAGGTGTTCACGCCGAAGCCCTGCATGTGCCGGTAGTCGGCGGGGATGCCACGCGGGCTGAAGAGGTTCATCAGCATGTGCATGGACTCGGGGGTCTGCGACATGAAGTCGAAGATCCGCCGCGGCTGCTGCTCGAAGGTGACCGGGTCCGGTTTGAGGGAGTGGATCACGTCGGGGAACTTGATCGCGTCCCGGATGAAGAAGACGCCCAGGTTGTTCCCGACGAGGTCCCAGTTGCCGTCCTCGGTGTAGAACTTCACCGCGAACCCGCGCGGGTCGCGCGCCGCCTCCGAGGAGTCACGGCCGCCGATCACGGTGGAGAACCGGACGGCGAGATCGGTGCGTTTGCCGCGCTCCTGGAAGAGCTTGGCGCGGGTGTAGCGGCTGATCGGCTCGTCGCCCCAGGAACCGTACGCCTCGAAGTAGCCGTAGGCGGTGACCCCGCGGGCGTGGACGACACGCTCGGGGATGCGCTCCCGGTCGAAGTGGCTGATCTTCTCCAGGAACTGGTAGTTCTCCAGCGTCGCCGGACCCCGGGACCCGACGGTGCGCTGGTTCTGGTTGTCGTAGACAGGGTGACCCTGCCGGTTGGTGAGTACCTTCCGGTCGTCGCCGGGTGCGGGACCCTGGCTCGAAACGTCCGTCACGATCCTCGGCTCCTCTGCTGCATTTTCTTCCGACTGCGTCCTATACGTCGCAGTATGCTCCGTTACCCGCCCGTCGGGGGCGTCTAACCGGCTCCGTCGAACCGCGCCCGTAAGAACGTGATCCGTGTGCGGCCGCACAGCGGGACGGAAACGCGGCAAGCTGGTGACCATGAACCTGTCCGACCCGGAGCACGGCCTGAACCCCGCCAGCGTCATGAACGCCAAGAAGACCCTCCACGAGCTCCTCGGCCGCGCCGGTGTGTCCGCGGCCGAGGCGGACGTCCTGATCGCGCTCGTCGAAGCGGGCGCCCTCGCGCACGCGCACGGCGAGGTCGGCGCGGCGGAGGGCGAGGCTCCGACGGAGAAGGGGGAGCTCTACGACACCGGCCGCCAGGACGGCGCGCAGGCCGTCAGAGACGAACTCCGCCACCTCGTCGAGCGGACCCTGCGGCGGGCCACCGGGCCGACGGTGCCCGCTCACCGCCTGCCGCCGGACGGCCGCGCCGCGCACGCTCCGGTCGGCCGGGTGGACGTGGAGCGGACGAATGTCGCGGTGACGGCGCTGTACCTCACCTTCACCCAGCCGTCGGACCTCGATCCCGAGATGGCGGACGAGGTCCTCACCGCGGTGCTCAGCACGATGAGCGCACGGGACAGGGCGGGATATCCGGGCCGGCTGGACGCGTTCGCCGAGGCGCACGGGGAGAGTCTGGTCCGCCTGTACGCGCAGTACGGTCCGGGCAGCGGTATCGCCGTCCACGGCCGCCACTCGCTGGCCCACTCCCCCACCAGCATCGCCGTGCTCGAACGCCTGGATACCGCGGCGGACGCCCTGCACGCGGCCTGGGACGGGGCGGAGCTGCCGCCCGGGTGGCTGGACGGCCTGGCGACGGCCTGGCGGGCCTGCCTCGGCTGACGCCACCCGGGCGGAGGACTCAGCGGCCGTCGATCAACGCGTCGGCCAGGACCGGGGAGAAGACCCCGGCCGCGGGGGAGCCGGCCGGGCACTCCGCCGAATCGCCGTCCGAGTCACCCGGGTGCTTGATCCACAGCAGGTAGTCGGCGCCGCCCGTGCCGGCCTGGGAGGGGACGCCGAGCTTGCGCTGGGGCGGGTTGCAGAAACCGACGTGGCCGCTGGCCGGATCGCCGGGGGTGACGTAGCCGCCGTTGCCGTTGCGGGAGGTGTCCACGACCCAGCCGCTGGTCACGCCGAAGTCGGCCTTGAGCTGTGCCGCGAGACGGCGGCCGTAGTCGTTCGACACGCTCGTGGCGTCGAAGTTGGAGACGTTGACGGAGAAGCCCCGGGCCATGGAGACCCCGGCCCGGTTGAGCAGCTCGGCCATCTTCTTCAGACCGATCCCCTGGGCTCCGGTGCCGTCGGAGCCCAGGGTCCAGGTGAAGTTGCCGGCGTCCAGGTAAGTCTGGACGAAGCGGCCCTGCTCCTGCAGACGCTGGTTGGCGAACCAGAGGGCGTCGAGGCGCTGTTCGAGGCCCCCGTTCATGCAGGCCTCGTTCGCGGCCATCGGCACCGCGTCGGGCTCGAGCACGACGATCGCCGGACGCCCGGCGAGGCCGAGGGCGACGTCCGCGATCCACTTCTTGTACGCCTCGGGGCTCCCCGCTCCGCCGGAGGAGGGGCCGCCGCAGTCACGGCCGGGGATGTTGTACGTGACGAGGACGGGGATCCTGCCCTCGGCGGCGGCTCCGCCGACGTAGGCGCTCACCTCCTCGCGGACACCGGTCGCGGGGTTGCCGTCCGCGTCCCATCCACCGAACCACTTCACGGCGGCGTGGTCGCCGATGGACGACCTGATCCTCGCGGCACGGGGGTCGTTGGGGTGGGCGTTCGCCCAGGTGTAGGCGTTGTTGCGCGGGTCGGTGTAGAAGCCCTCGCGTGCGGTGGACGTGGTCAGCGAGACGTTGTCGAGGGTGATGTCGGTCAGCGCGCTCTGGTTGCCGAGCAGGAAGGTGACCTGCCCGGCGGCCGTGTCCAGTGCGGAGGTGAAGGTCCAGCTGAAGTGCTGGAAGCCGGTGCCGACACCGATGGTCCGGGAGAGGGTGCCGGTGTAGGGCGCCTCCCCGAGCTGCACGGAGGTGGCTATCTGGGTCGCCCGGGAGGCCATGGCGTCGAAGGAGAGGGTGTACGTCGCCCCCTTGCGGAGGGTGATTCCGCCTTGCCCGGCCATGGTGTCCCAGGGGTTGCCGGCGCGGGCGGCGACGGTGGTGCGCAGCTGCCCTGCGGGGGTGGCACGGACAAAGGCGTCGGCGCTGGCCCACCACGAGTCGATTCCGGTGGTGAACGCGCCGTTGACCACCAGCTCGCCGTAGACGGCGGGAGTGGGAGGGGCGGCCGAAGCGGTGGGGGTGAGGACGGTACCCAGCAGCGCGGCGGCGAGCGCGGGCGCGGCGGCCAGGCGGCGCCATGGGGCGGTGAAGGTCACGGAGGACGGGTCCTGTTCGGGTCTGCCGGCCGACTGCGTCGACCGAATACGGCGGAGGGCTCGATGACCCTCCTCGCACTCATGATCGCAGAACTGGCGCCCGGTCACCTTGCTTCGCAGAAAGCGGAGTTCGCAGAACACGTCTCGAAGCTTCGAGGAATACGAAAGCAGGCGGGATGAGTTTCAAGGGAATTGCCGATGTGCGGATTCGTCGAATTCCGTCACCGCATTCCGCCGCCGGGAAATGCCGTGCGGCCCGTCACCGCGGTGGTGACGGGCCGCACGGAACTTTCCGCGCGGAGCGGTGCCGCTACCAGCGGTACCAGCGGCCGGTGCTGCCCTTCGGGCGGGCGACGAAGCCGATCAGCCATACGACCAGCACGATCACCGCTATCCACCACAGCGCCTTGACGGCGAAACCGGCACCGAACAGGAGCAGGGCCAGCAGGAGAACGAGTAGCAGGGGAACCATAGTTATCTACCTCCGCAGCATCATGTGCCCCGCGTTTACCGCCCTACACGCACGAGATTTCGAACTTTCCCAGGGCGGCCGGCGCAGGGGGCGGTCCCGACGAAATTCCGGCAGGCCGGTGGGAACGGTCCGGGAGGCACACCCCCTAAGCTCGGAGCCGTGAGCAGCGAGGCAGCGGGTGACACGGTCGCGGCGGGTGGCATGCGGTACCGCCAGGAGGAAGTGGCCCGGGCGGCCGGCGTGAAGGTCCGCAACCTTCGCTACTACCAGGAGCGGGGGCTGCTGCCGCCACCCCGCCGTGAGGGCCGGATCGCCTGGTACTCCGACCAGCACCTCGCCCGGCTGCGCCTGATCGACGACCTGCTGGGCCGCGGCTACACGGTGAACGGCATCGCCGAGCTTCTGACCGCCTGGGAGCAGGGCGGTGGGATCGGCCAACTCCTGGGAATGGAACGGGAGATGACCCGTGACTGGGCGCGGGAGGAGCCCGTCACGATGAGTCTGGCGGAGCTGCGTGAGCTGTTCGGTCCGGCGGCGACGCCCCAGGACACCCGGCGGGCCGCCGCTCTGGAGTACGTACGGGTCGACGGGGAGACCGTCACCTTCCCCAGTCGCCGGCTGCTGGAAGCCACGCTGACGCTGGTGCGGCAAGGGCTGCCGCTCGGGGAGATCCTGGAGGCCGGGGACTTCGTCCAGCAGCAGGCGGCGGCGCTCGCGGATCGGTTCGTCGCCCTCTTCCGGCGGCATGTGATCGGCCCGGAAGGCCTGGAGCTACATTCGGCCACGCAGTTGGATCACATCGCGGAGGCCGCGTCGGCGCTGCGCCCGGTGGCGGCGGAGGTCGTGGCCGCTGAATTCGCGCGCGCGATGGCCCGAAGGGTGGAAGCGGAGGTCGCCGCGCTGCTGCGTACGGAGCAGTAGGACTTGGCCGAAAGGCAGAGTCCGCGCAACCTTGCCAACCGTCATTGGCACTCTTACATTCAACTCCACGGTCATACCGGCGAGTAACGATCTCGCGCGACCCGGACGGCACCAGATCGCACCAGATCGCGCCCGATCACTCCGGCTCCGACCGGATCACACTCCCCACCACCCCACCCATCAAGGGGGTCCTGTCATGCAACGTGGCTCACATGGCTTAGGCAGTTCCGGCGACTCGGGCGCCGGCCGGGTGAGATGGCGGCGTTTCGCCGTCCTGGCGGTCCCGGGGATCGCCCTCACCGCGGGCCTCGGCATCGCTCTCGCCCAAGGAGCGCTCGCCGCCTCCTTCGCCGTCTCGGGCCAGCAGTTCAAGGTCTCCGCGACGAGCCTGACCGGCAAGGGCTTCGCCCAGTACGGCAGCGTGGACGTCAACGCCCGTGACGAACTCATCCCGGTGGCGGTCACCGCCATCAAGGAGGCCGAGCTCAAGAGCCTCTGCCAGTCGGTGGTCACCTCGCTGCCGGTGATCGGCGACATCTCGCTCAACCTCACCGCCGGGCAGAAGACCCCGGTCGAGGCGACCAACCTCTTCGTCGACGCCACCCAGCTCTCGGGCAACGCCTCCTTCACGAACATCGAGATCGGCCGCGACGCCTCCACCCTGGACAAGGGTCCGGAAGGGGCACAGGGCATGCAGGACCTGTTCTCCCAGCAGGCCGACACCATCACGATCACCGACCTGCGGCAGACGGCGTGGGCCACCAACGCCGGCACCTTCAAGCTCTCCGGTCTGAACATGAAGATCAGCAAGGGCACGAAGGAATGCTTCTGACCCGCCACCGGACCCGGTTCCGGCGGTGGCGCCGCAGCCGGCCGTTCTGGGGCGGGCTCGTCACCGTCCTCGCCGGGGCCGAGATCTGCGCCCTGCCGCTCGCCCCCCTGAAGGTCATGCTCGCGCAGGGCGTCGCGGGTGTCCCGTCCGTCCTGATGGGCCTCGTGATGGTCGTGCTCGGCGTCTCCGTCTGGTTCGCCCCGCACTACCGCACCCTCGCCGGGATCGTCACCACCCTCATCGCCGCCTTCGCGCTCGTCCTGTCCAACCTCGGCGGATTCCTCGCCGGGACCTTGCTGGGCATCCTCGGCGGCGGCCTCATGTTCGCGTGGCAGCCGGGCGCCCCGAGCCCCGGCACTCCCCCCGAGGAGGCCACGGAATCCGACGCGGCCGGGCGATCCGCTTCGTCGGCACCGCACGACACCCCCTCCCACGCACCCCTCTCCGATCCCCAAGGAGCACAGCCATGAGCCGCACACCCACCACCCTCGCCCTCGGACTCGCCGCGGTCGGCGCGCTGACCTTCGGCGCCGCGTCCGCCACCGCCGCACCGTTACCGACGGCGGCGGCCGGCTCGACCACGGTCACCCCGGCCGGCCACGCCTTCAAAGCCACACTGAGCGGCAAGGCCACCCTCAAGGCCGGCTCGGTCACCATCTCCTGCACGGTCTCGGTGGCCACCGGCACCGTCCCGGCCGCCCCCGGCAACCACAACCCGGCCGGTCCGGTCTCCTCCCCCATCTCCGCCCCGAGCTACAGCTCGTGCACCTCCAGCACACCGGGCGTGACCCCCACGGTCACCACCAGCGGCGCCTGGCAGGTGTCCATGCAGAACGGGGCTCCGATCACCGCGACCATGACCGTCCCGACGGGCGGTCTCGTGGTCAAGACGACCGGTCTGGCCTCCTGCACGGTCGTCACCGCGCCGAACGGCCCGGCGAACGCGCCCGGCGCCTGGACCAACGGCGCCCCGTCCACCCTGACCTTCACCAACGCCTCGGTCCCGATCAAGGTCACCGGCGGGTTCGGCTGCCCGACCAGCGCGACGACCTCCGTCTTCAACGCCGTCTACACGGTGACGGACACCACCGACCCGGCTCAGCAGATCACGGTCAAGCCGTGACACCGTGACACCGTGACCGCGTGAGAGCGTGACGCGGAAAGCACGAACGACGCCGGGCGAGCCGTCGCCGGACCGATCCCGACGCGGGTCCGGGTCCGTACGTCTCGCCCGGCACCCTCTCCTCTGACGCACCGTCATGCGCCGTTGGTGCTGCGCCGGTTCGTCATCCCCCGGCGGGGCCCGCCAGCGCGGCCGCGGTGACGTGGGCGAACGCTTCCTTGTTGTCCAGCATGATGTTGTGTCCGCACTCCGGGATCGCGACCACGGCCACCCCCGCCTCGGCGAGCGCTTCGGCGCCCGGGAGCGGGCCGTCCGCCTCGGGCAGCAGATACGTACGGGGAATCTTCAGGTTCAGGAGCAGCTCGCGCATGGTGGGGACGGTCCCCCGGACGAGGGAGACCGCGCTGCGGTGCAGGGCCTCACGACCGGTCAGGCGCATGGTGGCCCACCAGTGCGGGCCGACCCGGTCACGTACCTCCTCCCACCCTCCGGCCAGGAACGCCTGCTCGGTGTAGGCGGCGATGCCGCTGCTGCCCCCGGAGGCGGGCAGGCTCGGTATCGGGGGCGGGAGCGGATCGAGGTTGGCGTCGACCAGGACCAGGCGGGAGACCAGGTGCGGATGGCGGGCGGCGAGCACGATGGCCACCGAGCCGCCCATGCTGTGCCCGATCAGCTGCGCGGCGCTGACGCCCGCGGCGGTCAGGGCGTCCGCGAGGGCGTCGGCGTGCGACTCCAGGGTGTAGTCGAAGCCCGTGGGACGGTCACTGAGGCCGTGCCCGAGGAGGTCGACAAGGAGCGAGCGGTGGCCGGCCAGCAGAGGGTGGACGGCGGCCTCCGCGAAGTAGGCGGCCGAGGTGGCGCCCAGACCGTGCACATAGACCCGGGACGGCTCCCGGCCCGGTAGCTCCACCCAGCGGATCCGGTCACCCTCGGGCGTCACGACGGCACTGCGCACGATGCACTCCCCCTGCGCTCGACATCCCTGGAGAGAAGAGCGTAACCACCCGGCCCCGCCGCTGACCCGGCGCGTTCGGCCTCTTCTGGGCCCGCTCGGCGACCGACCCTCGTCAGCGCCTCGGCGGCAGTCGGCGCACGGTCACGTCGTGAAGGGTCCCGTCCTCGACCCGCACGGTCATGAACGTACGGAAGGGCTGGCGCCTGCGGTCCGTGGGAGAACCGGGGTTGAGCAACCGCAAGCCGCCGGGAGCGACGGAGTCCCAGGGAATGTGGCTGTGCCCGAACACCAGGACGTCCAGGTCCGGGAAGCGTTCGGCGCAGCGCCGCTCGCGCCCGGTGGCCGGGCCGGTCTCGTGCACGACGCCGAACCGCAGCCCGCCGAGTTCCGCGCGGGCGACCTCGGGCAGCCGCCGTCGCAGCGCGGGACCGTCGTTGTTGCCGTACACACCGATCAGCCGACGCGACCGGGACGACAACAGGTCCAGGGTGGCCTCGTCGATCCAGTCCCCGGCGTGGATCACGACGTCCGCCTCGTCGACACCCGCCAGGAGTTCGTCCGGCAGACTCTTCGCACGGGCGGGCACATGCGTGTCGGAGGTCAGAAGCAGCCGCATGACATCAGCCTACGGGCGGAGCGTCTGCCCACCGAGCACCGAACACCAAGCGCCGGAAGGACGCGGCCCAGGGGCCGACCTCGGCATCAAGAACGCGTAAAGACTGCCGGGAACCGGCAGTGAACACAGGTGTGCTGCCGTGCAACCATCCCCTCGACGACGGAAATCGACGCACGAGGCGAGGTGGCGTACATGGGCTGGTTTCTCGGTCTCGGCATCGCGGGTCTCGTGCTGCTCGTCCTGTCCCTGGTCCTCGACGGGGTGGTGGAGGGGGTCCTGGACGGGCTCGGCGGGGGGCTCGACGGGTTTCTGTCGTTGCCGGTGATCGCGGGGTTCGTCTCCGCGCTCGGTTTCACGGGCGCGATCGTCCTGGGGACCACCGGCGCGGGGGCGGGGGTCGCCACCGGTGCGGGCGTGGCGGCGGGGGCCGTCGCGGCCCGGCTGACATGGGCGTTCAGCCGGGCGCTGATGCGCGACGAAGGCGCGTCCGCACCGCGGGGCGACGATCTGCGAGGCAGTTCGGGCTCCGTGGTCACGGCGATCCCGGCCGGCGGCTACGGCGAGGTGCTGCTGTACCTGGGCGCGCAGCCGGTGAAGTACGCGGCGAAGTCCCCGATCCCCGTCGAACGGGGTGCCGAGGTGTGGGTCGAGTCCGTGCTCTCGCCGACCTCGGTCGTCGTACGCCCGGTGGACCGCTGACCACCTCCGCGCCCCGGCACGCCCCGATCGACCGCTCACATCTCTCCGACTCCTGGGGGTCCTGTCATGAGTCCTGTCCTCATCGCCGTGGTGGGCATCGGCGTACTCGTCGTTCTGCTCGCCCTCGTCGTCGTCACGCGCTACAAGGTCGCGGGGCCCAGCGAGGCGTTCATCATCACCGGCCGGCGCGGCAAGCAGGCCACCGACCCCTCGACGGGCCGGGTGTTCACCGACAACAGCGGCCAGAAGGTGGTCGTCGGTGGGGGCGTGTTCGTCGTCCCGTTCGTGCAGCAGAAGTTCACCCTCGACCTCTCCAGCCGGCACATCCCGGTCGCGGTGCGCGGCGCCGTCACCCTGCGCGGGGTCAAGGCGAACCTCGAAGGCGTCGCGATCGTCAAGGTCGGCGGCAACGAGGACTCGATCCGGGCCGCGGCCCAGCGCTTCCTGATGCAGCAGGACGGCATCGTCGGCTTCACGCAGGAGGTGCTGTCCGGAGCGCTGAGGTCGATCGTGGGCCGGATGTCGGTCGAGGACATCATCCGCGACCGGGCCGCGTTCGCCGGACAGGTCGCGGAGGAGGCCGAGGCGTCCCTGTCCGGGCAGGGGCTGGTGCTCGACGCGTTCCAGATCCAGGACATCACCACCGAGGGCTCCTACCTGGAGGACCTCGGCCGGCCCGAGGCCGCGCGGGCCAAGCAGGAGGCGGACATCGCCGAGGCCGTCGCCCGGCGCGCCGCCGAGCAGGCCCGGCTCAAGGCGGAGGAGGAGATCGCCATCGCGCAGCGGACCCTCTACCTGAAGCAGGCCGAGATCAAGGCGCAGACGGACGAGGCCGCCGCCCAGGCGAACGCCGCGGGTCCGCTCGCCGAGGCCGACCGTCAGCAGCAGATCCTCGCCGAGCAGGAGAAGGTCGCCGAGCGGCAGGCCGCGCTGACCGACCGCCAGCTCGACACGCAGGTCCGCAAGCCCGCCGATGCCGCCCGTTACCAGGCCGAGCAGGAGGCCGAGGCACGCCGCATCGCCCTGGTCAAGCAGGCCGAGGCGGACGCCCAGCGCTCCCGCCTCACCGGCGAGGGCGAGAAGGCCCACCGCGCGGCGCTCGCCGACGCCGTGCGCATCGAGGGCGAGGCCGAGGCCGCCGCCATCGCCGCCCGGGGCTCCGCCGAGGCGGAGGCCATGCGGAAGAAGGCCGACGCCTTCGCCCAGTACGGCGACGCGGCCGTCCTCCAGATGCTCGTCGAGGTGCTTCCCCAGGTGGTCGCCAAGGCGTCCGAGCCGCTGTCGGCCATCGACAAGATGACCGTCATCTCCACCGACGGCGCCGGCCAGTTGTCCCGTACCGTCGCCGACAACGTCGCCCAGGGCATGGAACTCCTCAGCTCTACCACCGGAGTGGACCTCGCGGCCCTGCTCCAGGGCATGACACGGCAGAAGGGATCGGCCCCGGCCGGGGCGCCTTCGGACGACGGAGCCATCCGGATCACCGACTAGATCGGGAACAGCGACGAGGCGGAACGCCACTGGGGGGTGCGAGCATGCCGCGGAACGAGGGTCCGCCCGCGCACATGGTCGTCTGCGGGGACGACGGGCTGGCGCGCCGGCTGGCCGCCGAACTCCGCGACGTCTACCGCCGGCGCGTCGTCCTCGTCGTACCGAGCGAGCAGGCCGAGGGGACGGCGGGAACCGACGTGCCGGGCCTGTCCCGCGCGGCCGGCCTGATGAGCCGGTTCGGCACGGCCGCGGCGGGGACGGCGCCGGACGGCACGGGCGGCGGGGCGCCTCCGCTCGTACGGGAAGTCCTCTCCTCCTCCCCCAGCGAGCGGGCGCTCCTGCGGGCCGACGTGGGCGAGGCGGCGGCGCTGGCCCTGCTGTACGAGGACGACGAGACCAACCTCAGGGCCGCGCTCGCCGCCCGTCGCCTGAACCCCGGCCTGCGGCTCGTGGTCCGCATGTACAACCGCAAGCTCGGGGTGCACCTGGAGGAACTCCTCGACCAGGTCGCCCTGGTGGGCACGCCCGGCATCGACCGCACGCGGCTCGACGCCTCCACCACCGTCCTCTCCGACGCGGACACCGCCGCACCCGCGCTCGCGGCCACGGCCGTCGCGGGGACGAGCAAGGTCGTCCAGGCCGACGGGCTGCTGCTGCGCGCCGCCGAGAGGACACCGTCCGGCCGGGGGGAAGTACCGGACTCCGGCCTGTGCACGCTGGCCCTCCTGTCGTCCACCACCACGGACCCGGCGGGTGCGGAGGGCTCGGACGGCAGCGGCGCGCAGGGCCCCGAACTCCTGCCCGACGACCTCACCGTGGCGGGCGCCACCGGGCGCGGAACCGTCGTCCTGGAGACCGTGCGGTACGCGGGGCCGGCCGTGCCCACGCGGCGGCTGTCCCGTCGGGGCGCGCCCCTCGGCGAACTCTTCTCGAGCCGCCTGCGGTGGGCCCTGGCCGGCATCGTCGCCTCGGTGCTCGCCCTGAGCGTGGCCGCCACGGTCGCCACCGACGCCGATCCGGTGCACGCCGCGTACCTCACGCTGCTCGACCTGTTCTCGATCGGCGACCCGGCCGTGGGCGAACCCCTCCCCCGCCAGGTCCTCCAGCTCCTGTCCGGCCTCGTCGGCCTGGCCCTGCTGCCTCTCCTCATCGCGGCCGGGTTGGAGGCGCTGGGCACCTTCCGGGGCGTCGGCGCCCTGCGGCGCCCGCCCCGCGGCCTGTCCGGCCACGTCGTCCTGCTCGGTCTTGGCAAGATCGGCACCCGTGTCCTGTCCCGGCTCCGCGAGCTCGACATTCCCGTGGTGTGCGTGGAGGAGGACCCCGACGCCCGCGGGGTCCCGCTCGCCCGGAGCCTCGGAGTCCCCGTCGTCCTCGGGGATGTCACCGAGGAGGGCGTCCTGGAATCCGCCAAGATCCGCCGGGCCCACGCCCTGCTCGCCCTCACCAGCTCCGACACCACCAACCTGGAGGCCACGCTCTACGCCCGCGGCGTCCAGCCCGACCTGCGTGTCGCCCTGCGGCTCTACGACGACGACTTCGCCACCGCCGTCCACCGCACCCTGCGCACGGCCCACCCCGACGCCCTCACCCGCAGCCGCAGCGTCTCCCACCTCGCCGCGCCGGCCTTCGCGGGCGCGATGATGGGCCGCCAGATCCTGGGCGCCATCCCGGTCGAACGCCGGGTCCTGCTCTTCGCGGCCGTGGACGTGGCGGACAACCCCTTCCTCGCGGACCGCACCGTCGCCGAAGCCTTCCGCCCCGGCGCCTGGCGCGTCCTCGCGCTCGACACGGCCACCCCCACCACCCGCCGCCCCGACCTCGCCGCCGGCCACCGGACCGGGGAGGACCCCCAGCTCCTGTGGGACCTCCACCCCGGCTACGTCCTGCGCCGCGAGGACCGTGTCGTCGTCGCCGCCACCCGCCGCGGCCTCGCCGAACTCCTCGGCTCCCCGTCCGTCGTCGCCGAGGGTGCCCGCCGGCCGCGCGTACGCCCCGGACACGTCCCTGGTGCGATCGACGGCGTCCGCGGGGCAGCGCCGCGCGCCGGCCCGCCGACCGTGTAGGCGTACGGCTCTCAGTCGTGTCGTCCGCGTGCCGACGTCCACACCGTTCCGCGTGCTTCGTACTCCAGCATCTCCTCCAGGCCGAGAGCGGCGTCGACGCCCAGCTCCCGGCGCACCAGCCACAGCGCGAGGTCGAGGCCGGAGGTGACGCCTCCGGCTGTCACCAGGTCGCCGTCGTCGACGACACGGGCGTTCTTCAACACACCGCCCTGCCGCTGAAGGTCGGCGCGCGCCCGGTGGTGGGTGGTGCAGGGCCGCCCGCGGGTCAGCCCGGCGGCGGAGAGCAGCATCACGCCGGTGCACAGGGCGCTGATGGTCAGCCCCGGGCGGGGCGCGTGGGCCAGGGCCCTGGGAAGCGCGCCACGCCGGATCTCGGCCCACACGCCCGGGTCCTCCCGGCGCGCGTATCCGCCGCCGGGCACGACCAGGACGTCCGCCTCCTCGGGAGCCCAGCGGTGGTCGACGCGGATCGTGGTCCCGAAGGCCGCCCTCACGGTGGGCGTGCCGTCCAGCGTGACGTAACGGACGTCGACCTGGCGGTCGGTGAAGTAGTCGGCGGCGGAGAGGAGTTCGTAGGGGGCGGTGAGGTCGAGCTCCTCCACGCCGTCGAACAGGACGACGTGGACGCGGAGGGGTCTCGTCCGGCGGGGGGCCGCTGCCGGGGCGGCCTCCTGCGCGGCGGTGGTCGCGTGTGCGGGGGTGGTCGCGCCGGCCGCGAGGGACGCGGCGCCGAGCGCGGTGGTCGTGCGCAGCAGAGTTCGGCGGTTCATGTCTGTTCGGTGCTCCTCTTCTCATGGGGACGGGGTGAAGGGGACGTCGTGGCCCGATGTGCGGCGGGGCAGGCTCCGTCGTCCGGGACGGCGAGGGGCGAAGGTCGCGCCGAGCCGCTACGCGCGCCAGACGGTGCCACGGCGCTCGTACTCGAGGACCTCCTCGGCGAACACCGCGGTCTCCGGGCCGAAGAACCGTTCCAGCAGCCACAGTCCGAGGTCGATTCCGGAGGTCACCCCGCCGCAGGTCACCAGGTCGCCGTCGTCGACGACCCGGCCGCCGACCACCCGGCCGCCCTGCGCCTTGAGGTCGTCCTTGGCGATGTGGTGCGTGGTGCAGGGACGCCCCGCCGTGATCCCGGCCGCGGACAGGAGCATCGTGCCGCTGCACACCGCGCCCAGGACGAGGCCGCGCCGCCGTGCCGCCGCGAGCGCCCGGGGCAGCACGCCCCGCCGGACCTCCCGTTCGAGACCGGAGCCCTCGCCGTATCCAGCTCCCGGAACCACGATCAGGTCGGCCGAGCGGGGGGACCAGGGGGCACGGCAGACGATCTCCATACCGGCCGCGGTCGTCACGGTGCCGGGCCCGTCGACGGTGACGAAGGACTGCGCGACGCGGTCCTCCCCGGCGATCCCGAAGACCTCGATGTGGCCGGCGAAGTCCTGTTCCTCCACACCGTCGTACAACACGGTGTGCACGCGCAGCGGTGCGCGGTGCGGACGCGCCGGCGCCGGCGCCGGGTCGGTCTCCCTCGCGTGGGCCGTGCCGACCGTGAGGTACGAAAGGCCGGTACCGGCCGCGACGGCGGCGCCGGAGCGGAGCAGGCCGCGCCTGGGCATACGGGACAAGGGGTCCTCCGTGAAGACGTGAACCGTGCCCCGTGCGTAGCCCGTCGAGGGCCGCCGGGGCGAAGACGCGTTCAGTCTTCCGGCGGGCGGGCAGCGCCGACAGTGGCGCTTATGCCCGAGGTGCGCAACATACGGCCAGGGCGACGGCCGTCGGCGGTGTCACCCGCGGAAGGCCGCCCGGTACGCGGACGGGGTGGTGCCGACCTGGCGGGCGAAGTGATGGCGGAACGTCTCCACGGATCCGAATCCGGTGTCCTCGGCGACCCGCCGCATCGGCAGGTCGGTGCTCTCCAGGAGTTCCCGCGCGCGCTGGAGGCGCTGGGCGAGGAGCCAGCGGAGCGGCGTGGTCCCCGTCTGGGCGCGGAAGTGCCGTGCGAGGCTCCGGCGGCTCATCATCGCGTGGGCGGCGATGTCGGCGATCGACAGCGGCTCGTTCAGCTTGTCCCTCATCCACCGCATGGTGTCGCCGAGGTCGGCCGAGTCGCATTCCGGGGCGGGGTACTGGATGAACTGCGCCTGCCCCCCGGCTCGTTGCGGAGGCATGACCATCATGCGGGCGACCTCCGCCGCCAGGACCGCGCCGTGGTCGCGGCGCACCAGGTGCAGGCACAGGTCGAGCCCCGCGGCGATGCCCGCCGAGGTCAGGACCTGGCCCTCGTCCACGAAGAGCACCGACGGGTCGACCCGGGTACGGGGGAACTGCTCGGCCAGCGAGTCCGCGAACCTCCAGTGCGTCGTCGCCCTGCGCCCCTCCAGCAGTCCGGCGCGGGCGAGCACGAAGGCTCCCGTACAGATGGACGCCACGCGCGCGCCCGCGGCCGCCGCCTCGCGCAGCAGTCCGACCGCGCGCGGGTCGGGGATCTGCTCGGCCGGGACGCCGGGGACGATGACGGTGTCGGCGTCACGGGCGTCCTCCCACCGGTACGGGGACGACAGCTGGAAGGGTTGCGCGGGTCCCGCCGACGCCGTGACGTCGCGGTCGGTGCACACGCGTACGTCATACGCGGGGGATCCGTCCGGGTGGGCCGCGAACGCGAACACCTGGCAGGGGATGGCCAGATCGAAGGCCGACACATCATCGAGCGCGAGGACCGCAACCACATGCATACGGCCAGACCCTAAGGGACCGGTCCGCCCCGCCCCTCACTCGGGCGCCTCGGCGGTACGGGAGAAGGTGCCCTCGATCTCGTCGAGGATGCGGGCCGCCTCCAGGAGGGCGGTGCCGTGGACGGGCCACTCCCCGGGGTGGTCGAAAGGGCCGTTCCGCGCCATGGTCGCCACCTCCTCGTAGCGGCGTGCGGCCTCGTCGAGGCAGGCGCGCAGCTGGTCCGGATCCTCCGGTCCGTGGGGCGGGCCGAGGCGTTCGAGCGCTGCGGCGGTGCCGTGCAGCAGCTGCGCGTACGAGGGGAGGAAGTCCGCCGACACGGACGCCTGCGGTGTGCGGGACGGTCCGGAGGGCGAGGCGGAAGCCTCCGGTTCGTACGCAAGCGCCCGGGCGATGGACCGGATGTGGGTGGCTATGCGCTCGACCATGCTGATCGTCTCGTGACAGCGCTGCAGCGCCTCCTCGGCGCTGCTCCACCGGCGCCGGGGATTGAGCTTGGTGTTCTCGTGTTCTCTGTCGAGCACCGCGCGCGCGTGCTTCGCCTGGGCGGCCAGCTCTTCACAGCGGCGGGGCCAGTCCTCCCGCTCGCTCTCCTCGGTGGTCCTGCCCTCGGCGGTGCGCGCCAGGGTGCGGAGCAGGCTCTGGGCCCGGGCGGCCAGGTCCTCGACCCGTTGCTGGGCGGTGTCCGTGTGGGGCGAGGGGGCGATCGCCAGGTGCGCGACGAGTCCGCAGCACACGCCGATGGTGGCGGAGCCGACGAGGTGCCCGATGTAGTCGATCCGTCCGCCGCCGCCGACGAAGGCGAAGAGCGCCACGACCGGAACCTGGGTCGCCTGGTGTCCCAGCAGGTCCAGGCGGGCCACGAGCAGGGCGGTGAAGACCAGGACGCCCAGGCTCCACACGTGGACGCCGGCGGTGCTGCCGAACGCCGCCGCCACGGCGGTCCCGATCGCCATGGCGCCGAGGTACTGCGCCGAGTCCCACAGCGACCGGTAGACCGTGGACTGCAGGGCGAGCAGCGCGGTGAACGGGGCGAACGCGGTGACGTTCGAGGGCAGCAGCCACGAGGACAGGCACCAGGCGACGGTGGCGGCGGCGGCTCCTTTGAGCAGCAGGAGCATCCCGTCGCGCGCGTCGCCGGGCCCGCGTACCGCACCGGTCACGAAGTCCCGCGCGCTCAGCAGGCGGCTTCGGCACCAGGCCCTCGCCCTGGCCGTCGGGTCGGACACACCTCTCCCTGTCTTCGTCGCAGCCCTGCCCGCCCCCCGGGAGGGGGGGCCGGCAAGGAAGACGATCAGCTTTCCGGTTCCTCGTGCGGAGCTCGCGTACCCCTTTTGCGGGCGTGTACGTCCCTGTCGTGCGGGCGCCGCGGGGCGGAGGACCGGCCCCGGCCCCGGCCCCGGCCGCCTTACGGTCCGGCTAGACGATCGCGCCGAGTGCGATCTCGGTGGCGCGGGCGATGAGGGCGTCGACGCGTTCGGCGTCCTTGGTGTCGCGGCGGGAGAGGACGGCGAGGGTGATCGGTGCGGCGCCGGGCCGCCAGAGGACGGCGATGTCGTTGCGGGTGCCGTAGCCGCCCGAGCCGGTCTTGTCGCCGACCTGCCAGCCGTCGGGGACGCCGGCGCGGATGGTGTGGTCGCCGGTGGTGTTGCGCTTGAGCCAGTCGGTCAGGACGGCTCGCTTCTCCGCGGGGAGCGTGTCGCCGAGGACGTAGGCGCGCAGGTCGGTGGCGAGGGCGCGGGGCGTGCTGGTGTCGCGGGGGTCGCCGGGGGTGCCTTCGCTGAGGGCCACTTCGTAGCGGTCGCACCGCGTGACCCGGTCGCCGAGGCCGCGCAGGGCGTCCTGCAGACCCCGGGGGCCGCCGAGCTCGCGGAAGAGGAGGTTGGCCGCGGCGTTGTCGCTGTAGCGGATCGTGGCGTCGCACAGTTCGCGCAGGGTCATTCCGGTGGCGACATGCCGCTCGGTGACCGGTGAGTGGCTGACGAGCTCCTCGGGGCCGTACCGCACGAGCCGGTCGAGCTGCCGCAGGGAGTTCCTCTCCAGCATGGCGCCGGCGAGCAGCGCCTTGCAGGTGGAGGCGTAGGCGAAACGCTCGTCGGGGCGGTGGACGACGGTGCGGCCGCTGCCGGTGTCGAGCGCGTAGACGCCCAGCCGGGCGTCGAACTTCCTCTCCAGTTCGCCGAACGCGCGCTGCGTACGAGGATCGGCGGGCGTCGACGAGGAGGGCTTGGAGGCGGGTGGCGTCGGGCCCGAGGGGGTCGGGGCGGCGGCGTCCGGGGTGGCCGCGCATCCGGGGAGGGGCAGCGCCGCGAGTCCGGCCAGGGTGGCGAGTACGGCACGACGGGAGGCAAGGGTCCGGGTGTGCATGGTGTGCGGGCTTTCTCGTGTGGGGTTCGTACGGAGTGGTCGCATCGCCGCACGCGCGGCCGGTCGTCGGCGGACCGGCGGGCGGGCGTCGGCAGAGCGGCGGGCGGTCGTAGGCAGACCGGCGGGCGGCCGGTCCTCAGGCGCACCGGGGGCGGCCGTCCTCAGGCGCACCGGCGGGCGGCCGGTCCTCAGGCGCACCGGGGGCCACGACGCGAGAGGGGCAGCGGTTGCCGTCAGCGGGCCAGGTTGCTCAGGAAGCGCGCGGCGACCGGACCGGCGTCGGCGCCACCGGAACCGCCGTCCTCCAGGAGCACCGCCCACGCGAGGTCAAAGTCGCCCTGGTAGCCGATCATCCAGGCGTGGGTGCGCGGCGGGGTCTCGGTGCCGAATTCGGCGGTTCCGGTCTTCGCGTGGGGCCGGCCGGGCAGGCCCTTCAGGGCCTGGGCGGACCCGGAGGTCACGGTGGCGCGCATCAGTTCGCGGAGCCGGCCGGTCACGCCGGCATCGAGCGCCACCGGGGCCCGGACTTCTTCTTCACCGCGTCCGGCACCAGCACCGGCTGGTGGAACGTTCCGTTGTTGACGGTGGCCGCGACCGATGCCATCACCAGCGGTGAGACCTGAACGCGTGCCTGGCCGATGGTCGCGGCGGCCTTGTCGTTGTCGCTCGTCGTGACGGGGACGCTGCCGTCGTACGTGCTCGTGCCCACGTCCCAGCTGCCGCCGATGCCGAACGCCTGGGCCGCGTCGCGCAGGTCGGTGTCGGAGAGCCGGCCGCGTGCGTTGACGAAGTAGGTGTTGCAGGACCGCGCGAAGACGTCCTCGAACGTCGAGCCGGCCGGAAGGTCGAACTGGCCCTGGTTCTCGAAGCGCTCTCCGTCGACCTGGGCGAACTTCGGGCAGACCGCGGGGTCTTCGGGTCGTACGCCGCCCTTCAGGAGAGCCGCCGCTGTGACGACCTTGAAGACGGAACCGGGCGGGTAGCGCCCTTCGAGGGCGCGGTTGAACCCGGCGGGCCGGTTGGCGGCGGCGAGGATGTGGCCGTTGCGCGGGTCGACGGCGACGATGGCCGCGTTGTCCTCGACCCCGGTCAGGGCCTTGGCGGCCGCCTGCTGGACGCGGGGGTCGATGGTGGTGCGCACGGGGCGGCCCTGGGGCTTCGGAGCCTCGGTGAGGTTCTTGACGGCGCGCCCGCTCGCCCGGTCCGCGACCACCAGGGTCTTCTTCACCTTCGCCCCACCGGACAGGATGTCGTCGTAGCGGGCCTCCAGGCCGGACGCGCCTTTGCCGCTGGCGGGGTCGACGGTGCCGACGAGACTGTCCGCCCGGAGCGGGGCGCCGTGGGTGTCGAGCACCTTCGCCCTGTCGTCGCCGCTCACGAGCGCGAGTGTCTGTCCCGGTTTCAGCTCCGGATGGATCATCGGCGAGGTGAACTCGACCTGCCACGCGCCGGCTGTGCGGATCATCCGCGCCCGCGACTGCCAGGTGACGTCGCCGGCGCCCGGGATCGCCATGTCCACGGTGAAGGGGAAGTGCACTTCGCCTTCGTTCTTCTTCTGCCCCTCGCCCTCGGCGATGGTCGTCCTGGAGGGCTTGAGGTTGGTCAGCACCGACGTGAGGAGCGAGGCGGCGGCGTCGGGCGTGTCGGTGTGCGCCGCCGCCTTCCCAGGGTCGTGCCCGGCCCATGCGGTGAGGAACGCGGTGAGGGGCTTGCGGGCGGCGGTCACATGCGGATCCTCCTGCGGATCACCGCCCCAGAGGCTGAAGGCGGCGTACCCGCCTCCGGCCACCACGAGCAGGGCCACGCCGATGGCGAGCGGCCGCCGCTTGCGCCGCGACCGCCGGTGCGGGGCGGGACTGTTCCAGCTGTCGGTGTACGTCACGGTGCTCTCCGTTCACGGTCGGGGTGCCGCCGGATCCGGCGCGGTCGCCCTGGCCCCGGAGTCAAGCCCGCCCGGCTCCCGTATGTCGAATACGATCTCGGCATCACGGTGATTCGTACGATGTATCGCTGCACGTCAGGAGAGGCAGAGTGCTGACGGAACGGCATCTGGAAATCTTCGTCGCGCTGGCGGAGGAGGAACACTTCGGAGCCGCGGCGCAGCGGGTCGGCATCACCCAGCCGCCCCTCTCGCAGGGCCTGCGGCGGCTGGAGGCACTGCTCGGCGTGCGCCTGTTCGACCGTGAGCGAGGAGTGTCCCTCACCGAGGAGGGGACCCTGCTGCTTCCGCACGCCCGCAGAGCCCTGGCCGCACTGGCGCAACTCCGTGAGACCGGCGCCCGCGAGCACGCCGACGGCTGTCGGCTGCGGCTGGGTCTTGCGCCCGAGGTGCCGGCGCCCCTCGCGGCCGACGTGGCGGCCGCGCCGGTCCGGGCCGGCGAACGGAGCCGGATCGGCATGGTGACGGCGCCGACCGCCGCGCTGCTCGGTGACGTCGCGGCCGGGCGGCTCGACATCGCCGTGATCCGCCATCCCTCCGTACTCCACGGTCTCGCCGCGGGTCGGGTGATCCTGCTGCCGACCTGGATCCTGGCACCCGCCGGTCGCGGGGGCGCCGGTGACACGCTGCCGCCGGGCCTGCCCGTCGCCGTACGTCCGCGCGCCGAGGCACCCGCCGCCCACGACCTCTTCATCGACACCCTGGCCAGCCGTGGCCGCCGGGTGGAGACCGTGGCGGTCTCCGATGAGCGCGCCGGTCTCGCCCTGGTGGCGGCCGGTCAGGCGGTGCTGGTCACGGCGGACGACACCCTGACGGCCTCCGGGGTCGAGCGGCGGACGGCGGCGGACCCGCCGCTCCCCCTGCGGCTGAGGGTCGCCTGGGACCCGAGACGGCCGGGTTCGAAGGAGACCGCCGAGACGGCGCGGCTGCTCGAGGACGCTCTGGCCCGGAAGGCGGCACCGTGAGCGGCAGGAGGACCGGCGGCGGCGTGGAGCGGACCATCCGCGGCATGTTCGACGACGCGGGCGTCCGCGGCTGGCTGCACGTGGCGGAGCTCCACCGCCCGTCGGCACAGGTGACCGTCGATCCCGGCGAACGGCTGCCCATGGGCTCGGTCTACAAGCTTCCTCTGATGGTCGCCTTCTGCCGGCTCGCGGACGCGGGACTGATCGATCCGCGTCGCCGGCTGACGCTGGAGCCGGACGAGCGCGTGCCCGGCCCGACCGGGATCTCGATCCTGCACGACCCGGTCACCCTGTCGCTGCGCGACATGGTGGTCCTGATGATGACCATCTCGGACAACACCTCGGCCCACGCCGTGCTCCGCGAGGTCGGCCCGGACGTCGTCGACGCCATGTGCCGCGACCTGGGCATGCCCGACACCCATGTCCACGGCGGCGTCGTCAGCACGTTCAGCCGACTGCTCGCCGACACGGGCGCCCCCTCGCTGGACGCGGCCCTGGCACACGTGGCCGACAACGACACCGTCGCGCCCCCGGGCGTGTACGACCCGGCGTTCAAGGCGTCCACCACGCCGGCGGACATGGCGCGGCTGCTGCGCGCGATCTGGACCGGACAGGCCGCCTCCGCCGACCGCTGCGCCTTCATGCGGGACGTGATGCGCAAGCAGCCGTGGGCGCATCGGCTGGGCTCCGGATTCCCCTACGACGACGTCACCGTCTACGGCAAGACCGGCACCTTCGGTGCGATGCGCCACGAGGCGGGTGTCGTCGAACTCGCGGACGGCAGCGCCTACACCGCCGTGGTCTTCACCCAGGCCGCCCGGTCCGACACCAAGCTCCCGCGCGCCGACGCGGTGATCGGCGCCGCGGCGCGTGCCGCCGTGGAGGAACTACGGGGGCGCCAGGGCACCTGACGGGCCTGCGCCGTCCGAGCCGTGAAGCGGAGAGCCACGCCATGCCTCCTTGGCCCGCTCCTTCCGTACGCCGGACAAGGCGTGCACGCCCGAGCCCGTGTGCCGCTGAGGGTAGGGTCACGAGGACGGGAGGACCTGTGCGGAGGAGGAACGACACGTGAAGCGGCCGACGATGGCGGACATCGCACGCCGCGCCGGAGTGTCCAAGGTGGCCGTCTCCTATGCCCTCAACGACCAGCCCGGGGTCTCCGACACGACACGGGCCTCGATCAAGGCCATCGCGGAGGAGCTCGGCTGGCGCCCCAACAGCGCCGCGCGGGCGCTCAGCGGAGCCCGTGCCCAGGCGGTCGGACTCGTCGTACGGCGACCGGCGTCCACCCTCGGCACGGAACCCTTCTTCATGGAGTTCATCAGTGGGATCGAGAGCGTCCTCTCCGACCGCTCGTACGCGCTGATGCTGCAGATGGTCGACGGTGAGGAGCGCGAGCTCGACATCTACCGCCGCTGGTGGGGAGAGCGCCGGGTGGACGGCGTGTTCCTGGTCGACCTGCGCACGGACGACCCGCGGGTGCCCGCCATCGAGGCCCTCGGCCTGCCCGCCGTCGTCATCGGCCCGCCGCACACCTCGGGCTCCCTGCCCGCCGTGTGGTCGGACGACGGGGAGAGCGTACGCGAGACGGTGCGGTACCTGACGACGCTCGGCCACCGGCGCATCGCGCGAGTGGCCGGGCCCGAGGGATTCGCGCACACCGCCGTCCGGGACGCCGCTCTGCGCGAGGGCTGCGCGGAGGCCGGGCTGCCCGAGCCCGAGATCGTCCATACCGACTACACCGGTGACCAAGGGGCTCGCGCCGCCCGCCGGTTGCTCATCGCCGCCGAGCGCCCCACCGCGATGATCTTCGACAACGACATCATGGCGGTGGCGGCGCTCTCCGTGGCCCAGGAACTCGGCCTCCGCATTCCCGCCGAACTGTCCATCGTCGCCTGGGACGAGTCCCCGCTCACCCAGGTCGTCCGGCCGCCGCTGTCCGCCCTCGCCCGCGACATCCCGGCGTACGGGGCCGACGCGGCCCGGGCCCTGCTCGCGCTCATCGCGGACGAGGACGTCGACGACGTGCGGGAGGAGTACGCGCGGTTCGTGCCGCGCGGCAGCACCTCCGCTCCGTCGGCCTGACCCGCCCGCCGGCCCGAGACTCCTCGGCGGGGCTGAGCCGCCCTCAGGCGGAGGAGGTGTCCGCTACTTCGTGGCCCCCTGCGCGAAGCCGTTGTAGATCCACCGCTGGAGCAGCAGGAACACGGCGAGCGTCGGCAGGATGACGAGAATCACGCCCGCCGAGATGGCCTCCCAGTGCGCGCCGAAAGGCCCCTTGAAGCGGAACAGCGCGGTGGAGATGGTCCCGAGGTCCTCCGAGTGCATATAGAGGAAGGGGATGTAGAAGTCGTTGTAGGTGGTGATGCCCTTGATGATGACGACGGTGGCGATCGCCGGCTTGAGGAGCGGAAGGATGATCTTCCGGTAGATCGTGAACGCGTTGGCGCCGTCGAGGCGGGCGGCTTCGTCCAGCGAGGTGGGGATGGAGCGGATGAACTGCAGGAAGATGTACACGGAGACGATGTCCGTGCCCATGTAGAGCAGGATCGGGGCCCAGCGTGTGTCCACCAGGCCGAAGCTGTTGACGACCTGGAACGTCGCGACCTGGGTGGTCACTCCGGGCACGAGGGTGGCGACGAGGAAGAGCGCCATGACGAGCTTCTTCGCCCGGAAGTCGAAGCGGTCGACCGCGTACGCCGTCATCGAGCCGATGACCACGGTGCCGCCGATGGAGAAGAACAGGATGAAGGCGGTGTTGCCGAAGGCGGCGAGCATGTTGCCGTCGGTGAACGCCGTGACGTAGTTCTCGACGTTCAGCCAGTCGCCCGGCAGCGACAGCGCTCCGCCGCGGGAGAGCTCCTCGGACGTCTTGAGGGAGGTGAGGAGGACGACGGCCAGGGGCAGCAGGACGACCGCAGCCGCGGCGAGCAACGACAGATAGGTCAGCGCGGTCCCGACAGGCAGGGGGCGGCGGCGAGTTGCCGGGGCCAGGGGCTTCGGGCCCAGGGGCTTCAGGTCCGGGGTCATACGAGGTCCACCTTGTCGTCGGGCACGAGCCGGCGCTGGATCCAGGTGATCAGCAGGATGATCGCGAGCAGGACCACGGCCGCGGCCGAGGCCAGACCGGTCTTGTTGAACTGGAAGGCGAGCTTGACCGTCTGGATGACGAAGGTCGACGTGCCGGTCGCACCGCCGGTCATGATGTAGGGGATCTCGAACACGGACAGGGAGCCGGAGATCGCCAGGATGACGCTGAGGCTGAGTACGGGCTTGATGCTCGGGGCGATGATGTGGCGGAACTGCTGCCACTTGCCGGCGCCGTCCAGCTGAGCCGCCTCGTAGAGCTCGCCGGGGATGGACTGGATGGCGCCCAGGAAGAGGACGAAGTTCAGACCCGTGAAGCGCCAGACCGACACGCCGGCCAGGGAGACGTTGGCTGACGTGGGGTCACCGAGCCAGGCGCGGTCCGTGGTCACGCCGAGCCAGGTCAGTACGGAGTCCAGGGTTCCGCCGTCCTGGAAGAAGTAGAGGAAGACGAAGCCGATCGCGACGCCGTTGATGAGGTAGGGGAAGAAGAGGATCCCCTTGAAGAAGTTGCGGAACCTGAGATCGAAGCTCAGGACCGCGGCGAAGTAGAGAGCGACGCCGATCTGGAACACCGATGCGGCGAGGTAGTAGCCGCTGACGAAGAAGACCCGGAAGAGCTCGGGACGGGTGAAGATCTGGACGTAGTTGTCCACACCCGTGAAATCCCGGTCCGGGCTCACTCCGTCCCAGTCGGTGAAGCTGTAGGAGATCATGCTCGCCACGGGCACATAGGTGAAGGTGATCAACAGTGCCAGCGGCGTCGCCAGGAAGAGCCAGGGTGTGGCCCGCCGGAGCGGAGAGTGGCGCCAGGAGCGCGCCCGAGTGCCTGTGCCGCCTCGGGGCTTCACCGGCGGGACGCCCGTCGCGGGACCCGTCGCGGCGTTTGCCGCCAGGTGAGAGGCGCGGGGCGCCTGGGCCCGGCAGGAGGCGGGAGGTGTCTCGGCCCGCGAGGGGGCGCGAGGTGTCTCGACCCGGGCGGAGGAGGGAGGTTTCTCGGTCATGTCGGCCTTTCGTGTCCGCGGCTGCGGGAGGTCGGGGGCCCCGGCCGGTGTCGCGCGGCCGGGGCCCCGCTCCGCCGGTGTCAGGAGCCGGCGGTCTTCGCCGCCTCGTCCCACCTCTTGTTCAGGTCGGCGAAGAAGTCCTGGAGGCTGCCCTGCTGGGCTCCGCGCGCGGTGTCGATGAGCTTCTGCCGGTAGTCGGGCTTGTTCAGGCCGATCTCGGCGGCGTTGTCGATGTCGTTGACCGTGGCGGTCTCGGCCTCGGAGCGCTCCACGAAGGTGACATCGTTGTCAACGTAATCCTTGAGCGTCGCCGGCATGGGAGCCGACTTCACGGCGGGCACCGCGCCCTCCCGCTCCGAGTAACCGGACTTCTCGGTGAACCAGTCGATCCAGGCGCGTGCCGCGGACTTGTTCTCGGAGTAGGCGCTGACGGCCTGCTGGTAGTCGGAGACCAGGGTGGCGCAGAACGCGCTGCCCTTCTGGACGGGGAAGGGCATGAAGCCTATGTCGGCCGGCGAGCGTCCGGCCTCCTTCGCCGCACCCCGCATCTGCGTGATCGACCAGGAGCCCACCATCATCGCGCCGATCCGGCCCTCGGCGAGCAGGGCCTTGGAGGTCTCCCAGTTCGTGGTGGTGGGGTCCTTCTCGGCAAGCCCCTGCCGCACCACGTCGTGTATCAGCGTGTCGATCACGTGGAGCTCGCCGCCCGCCTTCCAGGGGGAGACCGGGCCGGCCAGCCTGTCGGTCGCCTTCGCGTCGCAGGTCACGGAGCCGACGTTCGAGGTCCACTGGACCAGCGGCCAGCCGTCCTTGAAGTTCGTGTAGTAAGGCACGGCATCCGTCTTGTCCTTGATCACCTTCAGGGCGGCCGTGAACTCCTGCGGGGACTTCGGCCACGCGGTGATCCCGGCCTTCTTCCACAGCGCCTTGTTGTAGACGAAGCCGTTGGCGGTGCCGAACTGGGCGATACCGTAGACCTTGCCTCCCACCGCGGTCTTGTCGCTGAAGCGGTACTTCTCCGACAGTTCGGCGGTCGCCCCGAGAGGGGCGAAGAACTTCGGGTAGTCGTTCTTGGCGATCGCCGCGGGAATCATCAGCACGTCACCGTACGTCTTGGTGTTCATACGGATCTTCACCTCCCCCTCGTAGTCGGTGATCCCCTCGAACCTCACCTTCACCTTGGGGTAGGTCTTGTTGAAGGCCGCCGCGTACCCCTTCATCGTGCCGTTCTGGACGAGGTCGGTCCGATGCGTCAGGACCTTGATCTCTCCGGAGACCTCGTTCGGGTCCGCGGGCGCCGTCGCGGTCTCGCCGGACGCGGCGCCCCCGCCACCGCATGCCGCCACGATCAGCATCGTGACGGTGAGAAGCACGCCCGTGAGCGCCTTCGTCTTCCCCATGTGCCCAACTCCTTCAGGGTTACGGCTCAGGTCAAAGTGGGATGTCGGCACTATGACAGCAGCGTGTGAACCGGTAAAGCTCTGGATTCCCCCACGATGCCCAATCGTTATCAGAGGGTTGCAGTCACAGCCGCCGAGCGCTCAATTCGACACCTCCCTGTGAACAGTGCGTGACTGAACCGAGCTTTACCGGTTCATAGACAGCCGCCGTGCGTACGGCTAGGTTGACCGGGTCGTATACGCACCGCCGGTAGGCAGGCGATTGGAGCCGCACACATGAAGGACGTCACCCAGCTGACCGAGGGCTGGAGCCTGCGCCACGGGGACGCGCTGCTCCCGGCTCGCGTCCCCGGCTGCGTCCACACCGATCTGCTCGCCGCGCAGGTCATACCCGACCCCTTCATCGGCCGGAACGAGAACGAGATCGCGTGGGTCGGCCGTCAGGCGTGGTCCTATGTCACCGAGTTGGCCCACGGCAGCACGCACGAGCGCACCGACCTGGTCTTCGAGGGGCTGGACACCGCGGCGGAGATCGCCCTGGCCGGTGATGTCCTCGGCAGCACGCGCAACATGCACCGGGCCCATCGCTTCGACGTCACGGGCCGCACGGGCGCTCTGGAGGTCCGCTTCGACTCGGCGTACGAGGAGGCCGAGCGTGTCCGCGCGCTCACCGGCGACCGCCCGAACGTCTATCCCGAGCCCTTCCAGTACATCCGCAAGATGGCCTGCGCCTTCGGCTGGGACTGGGGCCCCACCGTCGTGACGGCGGGCATGTGGCGCCCGGTGCGCCTGGAGCACTGGTCGACCGCCCGGCTGGCCCAGGTCCGTCCGCTGGTCACGGTCGACGGCGCGACCGGTCATGTCGAGCTCCGGCTCCGCACCGAACGCACCGAGCGCGGCACCGGCCGCACGCTCACCGTCAGGGCCACCGTCCGGGAAGCGGCGATCCTTTCGAAGACGCCGGGCGCCTCCGACGGGGCGGCGGCCACGACGGGAACCCAAGTCCCGGCGGGATCACGGGCCTTCGAGGTCGGCGCGCAAGCCCAGGTCTCCTTCGAGGGCGAGGAGGCCGTGCTGCGGCTGGAGGTGCCGGAGCCGCGACTGTGGTGGCCGCGCGGCTACGGCGACCAGCCCCTGTACGAGCTCGACGTGACGCTCCTCGACGACGAGGAGCAGCCGCTCGACGTCTGGCGCCGCCGGATCGGCTTCCGTACCGTCGAACTCGACCGATCGGCGGACGAGCGGGGAACCGGCTGCACCTTCGTCGTGAACGGTGTACGGATCTTCGCGCGCGGGGTCAACTGGATCCCGGACGACGTACTGCCCTCGCGCGTCACCCCCGAGCGCTACCGGACCCGGCTCGCCCAGGCCGCCGGGGCCAACATCGATCTGGTCCGCGTCTGGGGCGGCGGCATCTACGAGGACGACGCCTTCTACGACGTCTGCGACGAGCTCGGCCTCATGGTGTGGCAGGACTTCCTCTTCGCCTGCGCCGCCTACCCCGAGGAACAGCCGCTGCGCGGCGAAGTCGAGGCGGAGGCGCGTGACAACGTTGTCCGCCTCATGCCGCATCCCAGTCTGGTCCTCTGGAACGGCAACAACGAGAACCTGTGGGGCTTCCGCGACTGGGGCTGGGAAGCCCCGCTCTCGGGCGACTCCTGGGGCGAGGGGTACTACCTCGGTGTGCTGCCGCGGATCGTCGGTGAGCTGGACCCGACGCGCCCGTACACGGCGGGCAGCCCGTGGTCGGGTTCCTGGGACCACCACCCCAACGACACCCGTCACGGAACCCACCACTCCTGGGAGGTGTGGAACCGTCAGGACTACGCCGAGTACCGGGCGAGCGTCCCCCGCTTCGTCGCCGAGTTCGGCTGGCAGGCGCCCCCGGCCCTCGCGACGCTGCACCGCGCCCTGCCCGGCGAGCGGCTCGCCCCGGACTCCCCCGGCATGCTGCACCACCAGAAGGCCGAGGACGGCAACGGCAAGCTGGACCGCGGCATCGCCCGGCACTTCCGGCTCCCTCAGTCCGACTTCGACCGCTGGCACTACCTGGCGCAGGTGGTGCAGGCCCGGGCCGTGGCGGCGGGCATCGAACACTGGCGGGCGAACTGGCCGGTGTGCGCCGGCACGGTGGTGTGGCAGCTCAACGACTGCTGGCCGGCCAGCTCATGGGCCGCGATCGACGGCGACGGCCGTCTCAAGCCGCTGTACCACGAAGTGCGGCGGGTGTACGCGGACCGGCTGCTCACCCTGCTGCCGGGCGAGGACGGACCCGTACTCGCCGTGGACAACCAGTCCGGCGCCCCCTGGCACGCGGCGGTCACCCTGCGGCGGTGCGAGGCGGGCGGAACCGTTCTGGTTGAGGCGGTGGTCGAGGTCGAGGCCGAGCCGCGCTCGGTCGTCAGACCGACGCTCCCCCCGGAGCTGCTGCCCGCCCCGGATTCCGCCGAGGAGTTCCTCGTCGCCGACGCCGACGGGCTCCGCGCGGTGCACTTCCCGGTCCCCGACAGGGAGTTCGCCTACCCGCCGGCACGGTACGAGGTCCGCCTGGAGCCCGTCCCCGGGCGGAGCGAGGCCGTCGACGTGGTGGTGACGGCGGAGACCCTGGTGAGGGACCTCCTCCTCCAGTCCGACCGGCTCGGCCCCGCGGCGAGCGCGGACCGAGGTCTGCTCACGCTGCTCCCCGGCGAGGAGGCCAGGATCCGGGTGAGCGGCTGCGCGGGCGTCGGCGTCGAGCAGGTCCGCGCGGCTCTGTTCAGCGTGGACCCGGCGTGAGCACCCACGCCCCTCGCGTCACCATCAACGACGTCGCCGCGCGGGCCGGTGTGTCCAAGGGCGCCGTCTCGATGGCGTTCAACAACCGCCCGGGGGTGTCCCGGGCGACGCGGGAGCGGATCTTCGAGGCCGCCCGGGAGCTGGGCTGGGCTCCGCACCAGACCGCGCGGAGTCTGTCCGGCCGGCGGGCGGGCATCGTCGGGCTGGCCATCTGCCGCCCGGCCCGGTTGCTCGGTCTCGAACCCTTCTACATGGAGTTCATCTCAGGCATCGAAAGCGTTCTGACGGAGCGTTCGTGCTCCCTGCTTCTCCGTCTGGTACGGGATTTGGACGAGGAGATCGCCCTGTACGAGGAGTGGTGGCGGGGCAAGACGATCGGTGGGGCGATCCTGGTCGACTTCCACCAGGACGATCCCCGGATCCCGCCGCTGCGGGCGCTGGGGCTGCCCGCGGTCGCCGTCGGGCATCCGTCGCTGACCGGCGGGTTCCCCTCGGTGTGGACGGACGACGCCACGGCCGCCGCGGACGCGGTGCGGTATCTGGCGGCGCTGGGCCACCGGCGTATCGCACGCGTGGGCGGTCCCGCGGGGCTCGGGCACAGCGGAATCCGGGCCAGGGCGTTCGAGGCGACCATGGCGGAGCTCGGCCTCGACGGCCGCCGCCAGGTGTCGACCGGCTTCGCCGGCGAGGAGGGTGCCCGAGCGACCCGCGGGCTGCTGCTGGCCCGCGACCGCCCGACCGCGATCGTGTACGACAACGACATCATGGCCGTCGCGGGAGCCGCCGTGGCATCCGAGATGGGGCTCGTGGTGCCGGACGACGTGTCGCTGCTGGCCTGGGACGACTCGCAGTTGTGCCGGCTCACGCACCCCCCTCTGTCGGCCATGAGCCATGACGTGCACCGCTTCGGCGAGGAGGTCGCCCGCGCGCTCTTCGAGGTGATCGAGGGCACGCGGAGCGGGGCGCTCCAGGTTCCGACGCCGTCGCTGACGCCGCGAGGCTCCACGGGGCCGCCCCGTCGGCCGTAGGACGCACGGCGAGGGGCCGTACCTCCTTGGTGGAGGTACGGCCCCTCGTCTTCCGCCCGGCGGCCGCCCGCCGCCTTGCGTCGGGCCCAGCGCCCGACGACCTACCGCCGGGCGGGGGCGAGTCCCCGTCGGCACATCCAGCGCAGGTGCTCGACGGCGGTGGCCCCCTTGCCCCCGGCGTGGTCGCCGAAGGGCCACTCCCTGAGGTCCTTCTCCCCCGCGTAGTTGCGGAAGGCCGCGAGGACGGTGGACGGCGGGCAGACCGGATCCATCAGGCCGGCGCTGAACAACGCGGGAGCCGTGGCACGGCGGGCGAAGTGCGTGCCGTCGAAGTACCCGAGAGTGGTGAAGGCCCGCTCCGCCCCGTAGGGGGCATGGTGACGCAGGTAGTCGACGAGTTCGGTGTACGGTCCCTCCGTCGCCGTCTCGGCGCCGCGCCGGATGTGGCAGAGGAACGGCACGTCGGTCAGGGCTCCCGCGACACGGTCGCCGACGAGTCCGGCGACGGCCAGGGTGAGTCCACCGCCCTGGCCGGCGCCCTGGACCACGATCCGCTCCGGGTCGACGTGGGGGATCGCGCGGGCGGCGTCGACCGCACGGACGCAGTCGGTGACGAGACGTCGGTAGTAGTGGGCGTAGGGCGTCTCGATTCCCCTGGTCATGTACCCGTGCACCCAGTGGGTTCCGCTGTCCGGGTGCGGGTCGGGAGTGTCGTGCCCCTGGCCGCGGCTGTCGACGACGAGGTGGGCGTAGCCGGCGGAGGCGTACAGGAGATGGTCGGTGGCCAAGCCGCGTCCACAGCTGTATCCGAGGTACGTGACCACCGTCGGCAGGGGTTCCTCGGCCTCCGAGGGGACGAGGAGCCACGCGGCGACGGGCTGGCCGGCCCAGCCGGCGAACCTCACGTCGTACGTGTCGAGGGTGGTCAGGGGCGAGTCGTACGCGGGCCGGATCTCCGGATCGCCGCCGGCCTGCCGGGCTGTCCCCAGGGTCTCGGTCCAGAAGGTGTCGAAGTCCGCCGGCTCCCAGGGGAGTTCGGCGGCTCGGGTGGCCGGACGGTCCAGGGGCATGTCGGTGTACGGCACGGGAGGCTCCTCGGAATGCGGGCCGGCCGAGCCCTCCCGGGGGCCGGCCGGCTGTGTTCAGTGGTGCGCGTCGGCCTCCCACCGGCGAGGACAACGCCGGGTGGGAGGCCACCGGTGCCCCGCTGCGCGGGGGCGGGGCCGGGTCAGCCCTTGGCGCAGGTGGCGCCGTTGAGGGTGAAGGTGGCGGGGACTGCGTTGCCACCGGTGGACGAGGCGCTGAGCCCGAAGCTCACGGTGCCGCCGGCCGGGATGGTCTCGGTCCAGGTCTCGTGCGTGGCGCGTACCTGGTTGCCCTCCTGGACGACCCTGGCGTTCCAGGCAGAGTTCACCGTTTGACCGTCCGGGAAGGCGAAGTCGAGCCGCCAGCCCTTGATGGCCTGGGTGCCGGTGTTGCGGATGGTGATGTGGGCGTTGAAGCCGCTGCCCCAGTCCTGCAGCTGGTAGCCGACGGCGCAGGTTCCGGCGGAATGACCGCCCGGGGTCGTCACGGTGGCGCCCGCCGAGCGCGGGGAGCGGTTGCCGGCGGCGTCACGGGCGTAGACGGCGAAGGTGTACGCCGTGGAGGGGGTCAGACCGGTGAGCAGGGCGCTCGTACGCGGGGTGGTGGTGACGGGGGTCTCCGCCGGTCCGTCGACGCGGACGATGTCGTAACCGGTGACGCCGGTGTCGTCGGTGGCGGCGGCCCAGGTCAGCCGGGCCCCGGTGGTGGTCACCTCGGAGACGGTGGGCGTGCCAGGGGCGGTCGGCGGCCGGGTGTCACCTCCTCCGGTCCCGCCGTAGACGCTGGCCTCGCGGGAGGTCTGCCTGATGCCGTCGGCGCCGTCGAAGAGACGCCGCCCCCAGGGCGTGAGCCGGCTCGCGTCGAAGTCGGTGGCCAGGTCGAGGTACTCGACGCCGCCGCCGTTGCCGCTCCACGACCAGCCCAGATAGCCGATGTCCAGCTGCCGGGCGGTGGCCATGATGGCGTCCTCGTCCGGATTGCCGTCAGAGTGGTCGTTGCCGAACTCCCCTATGACGATGGGTAGTCTGCGGCTCACGAAGCTGTTGAGGTAGTCCCGGACCTCGGTGGCGGTGTCGTACACGCCGTACATGTGGACGGAGAAGACGGTGTTGCGGTCCGGGTCGGCGGCGAGGACGCCCGGTGCGTCGGTCCGCATGGTGTTCGACCAGTCCTGGCCCCAGTTGGGGGCGTCCACCATGAGGGTGTGGTCGAAGCCGGCGGTGCGCAGACGCGTGACGGCGTCCTTGGTGTCCTGCGCCCAGGCGCTGTAACCGGTGTTGCCGTGGGGCTCGTTGCCGAGGTTGATGACGACGTACTTCTCCTGCCCCTTGACCGCTCCGGCGACCTCCAGCCAGTAGTCGGCCGCCCTGGAGAGGGACACGGCCCCGCTCTGCTCGCCGTAGCCGGTGGTGTCGTGGGCCTCCAGGACGCAGACCAGCTTGTTGGCCTTGCACTGCGTGACGACGTTCGCGACGTCGGCGGCGTCGTTCTTCGTCCATCGGTCGCCCGTGCTGAGCACGACCCGCGCCGAGTTGGCTCCGAGCGCCTTGAGGTCGGCGAGGGCCCGGCCGGTCGTGCCGGGGTACCAGGTGTGCGCGTGATTGACGCCGCGGAAGACGAAGTCCTCACCGTTGGCGTCGAGGAGCCGGCCGTCGGCGACATGGAAGCCTGTGGCGGACGCGTCCGCCGCGTGGGCCGCGGAGGGCGCGGTGAGCATCGTGGCGGCGACGGCGAGCAGCGCTCCCGCCGCGGTGGCCAGTTTCCTGTTCATGTGTGGTGCTCCCAACTCGGTCGCGCGCATGCCGCGGGCACGTGGTCCGGGGCGTGCGGGCTTGCCTGACATGGAGGGTGCGGTGCTGCCGGCCCTGTGGAGCGGCGCGTGAACGACGCGGAGAGGAGCCGGTGAATTTCCCGCTGCCTGGTGTGTTGCTGCGGCTCTCACCGAGCAGCGGGAGGAATATCGGCCGAATCGGGGGATCGGATATCCCCTCGTTGTGATGGCGCGGTGGATTCGACAACCGCCCGGCGACCGGTCATGAGGCTAGAGGGGTGGGAGGCTGAAAAACAATAGCTTCGACCTAACCGGTTAAGTTCAGTGGATCGTTCCGTCCCGCGGTCGGATGACGTCCATCCCGACGGTGGCGCGGAAAACCGTCCCCTCCCCCGTCAGCGAGACCTCCTCGGCGGCGGGGACGTAGACGGAGCGGCCGGGCCCGAACCGCAACGCGCCCTCGGCCGAGGTCAGCCGCGCCTCGCCTTCCGTGCACAGCACGATCTGCGGCGCGCCGGCGGAGAGCGGGCGCGCCGGCCCGGCCGCGCGGAGCCGGAACCGCGACAGCCGGAAGTCGTCGACGGGGGCCGGATAGACCTGCTCGCCCGCCTCTTCCCGGGGGGTGAGGACTCGGGTGGGAAGGGCGGTGAAGCGGACGACACGCGCCAGCTCGGCCGCGTCGACGTGTTTGGACGTCAGCCCGCACCGCAGGACGTTGTCGGAGCTCGCCATGATCTCCACTCCGAGGCCGGAGAGGTACGCGTGAGGGATGCCCGCGCCGAGGAACAGAGCCTCTCCCGGCCGTAGTTCGACCCGGCGCAGCATCAGGGCGGGCAGCAGTCCGGGATCATCGGGGTGCGCCCGAGCCGTCTCCGCGTAGGCGAGGAAGTCCGCCTGGTACGCGCCGACGCGCGCGGCGGCCGCCGTGACGGCCTCGGTGACGGCGGTGAGGAGACCGGTGGGCGGGTGGAGGAAGGCGGTGAAGACCTCCGCGAGGGCGGCCTCCTCCCGTTCGGTGCGCAGGGCCTCCGCGTAAGGACGCAGTGCGGCTATGCGCAGGGCGTCCAGCAGGTCGGCGCACCGCTGGGGCGTCCGGAAGCCGCACAGCCCGTGGAACGGGGTGAGGGCGACGATCATCTCGGGTTTGTGATGGTCGTCCCGGTAGGTGCGGTGCGGGGCGTCCAGGGGCACCCCCAGGGCGTTCTCCCGGGCGAAGCCCGCCTGTGCCTGGGCGAGGTCGGGGTGGACCTGGACGGAGAGCGGGGCGTCGGCGGCCAGCAGCTTGAGCAGGAACGGCAGCCGGGGCCCGAACCGGCGCAGGGTGGGGGCGCCGAGTTCCGCCGCCGGGTCCGAGCCGATGACCCGGTCCAGGGGGCGCGGTCCGTGGGCACGGTCGACCCGGGACGGCGCGGCTGGATGGGCTCCCATCCACAGCTCGGCCTGGGGTTCGCCGGTGGGTGGCGTTCCCATGAGCCGCGGGATCGCGGTGGTGGAGCCCCAGGCGTACGGCTGGACGGTGTTGGAGAGAAGGTCCACGAACTCTTCCTGGGTGGCGGGTTTACGAAGAAGTGCGGGGGGCGGGGCCGCCGGTGGCCCCGGTGCGCGCGCGTGGCAGGCCGGCCGAGGCGGCGCCGGTCGCGGCGGCCCCGATCAGCCCGGCGTCGAGTGCGAGTGCCGCGGGCACGACCGGCACGTCCCTGGTGAAGTCCAGGACCGCGTAGTCGGCCAGATGGCGGCGGAGGGGGCCGAAGAGCGTCTCCCCGGACTGCGCGACGCCGCCGCCGACGACCACGAGGTCGAGTTCGACCAGGGCGGTCGTGGCCGCGATGGCCGCCGCCAAGGCCCGTCCGGCGCGGTCGAAGGCGGCACGGGCCCTCGGATCGCCCGCCCGCGCGGCGGACTCGACCGCCGCGGCCGTCGGTGCCACACCGGGAGGCGGGGTCCATCCGGCCTCCAGGGCGTGGGCGGCGATGGCGGTGCCGCTGGCGAAGCGCTCCACGCAACCGCGGGCGCCGCAGGGGCAGAGCGGGCCGTCCTGGTCCACTGCGATGTGACCGATGTGGCCGGCGTTCCCGGTGGTTCCCGTGTGCGGCGAGCCGTTGAGGATCAGTCCGCCGCCCACGCCCGTGGAGACCACCATGCACAGCGCGTTGTCCACCCCCTTGGCCGCTCCCGTCCAGTGCTCGGCCGCGGCCATCGCCACGGCGTCGCCGACGAGGACGGGTCTGATTCCGGTCGGCACCGCCGGGTGCTCTCGGACCCGGTCCACGAGCGGGAAGCGACGCCAGGCCGGGATGTTGACCGGGCTGACCGTGCCCGCGACGGTGTCGACGGGCCCCGCGCTGCCGATGCCCAGGCAGGACAGGGAAGCCCACTCAGGGTGGCCCGCCAGCTCGTCCAGGACCAGCGACACCACGGCCATGAGCTCCCGCGCGGAGCCGTGCGCGGGGGTGGCTCGCTGGGACCGGACCACCAGACGGCCGTCGCCGTCGACAAGGGCTCCGGCGATTTTCGTGCCCCCGATGTCGAGTGCTCCGTACACCATCGCGTTCAGCCTTTCGGTAGCGGTGGACAGGGGATGCGACGGCAACTCTGCACAGCTTTGACAACGTTGTCTAGTAAACTGGTTCAGTTGAGCCCCGGTTTAGTAAAAGCCTGTGTGCGGAGTCCTCACGGTCTGGACGGAGCCGCGCTCACTTCGCCGCGAGACGGCGTCCCGCGAGGAGATGGCGCGGAGCCGGCGTCGGGCGAGCCCCCGGCGCCTTCGGGAAGGCGCCGGGGGCTGGCGGGCGCGGGTCTGTCCACGCGGGGGTGGCGCAGGCACGGGCCACAGGGGCGCGGGGGCGTCACCCTCTGACGCACACTCACCGCCGGTCCTACTGGGCGTAGAACGTCGCGTCCGCCTTCGCGGTCGTCGTCTGCGCGGGCTGCGTCACCAGCAGGTGTGCGTAGTGGCGCAGGTAGCGGCCGGGGAAGTTGGACGACTCGAAGGAGACGCCGGCGGCCGGGTCGGCCAGGCCCGGGCGGCGGTGGAAGCTTGCGTCGTTCTTGAAGGTCGCGCTCCCGTCGTTCTTCTCGACCCAGACCTCGTGGTTCTTGTGGCGGAGGTAGTGGCCGGGGAAGTTGGCCGATTCGAGGGAGACGGTTCCGGTGCCGGCCAGGCCGGTGACGACGCGGAACTGGGAGTCCGCGAGGGTGGTGACGTTCGCGTCGATCCTCGCGCGGAACTCCCAGTGCCGGATGAACCGGTCGGGAAGGTTGAACGAGGAGAAGCGGACGGGGGTGGCTCCGTCGGCGACCGGGATGCCGAAGTTCGGGGTGCCGTCGGCGTTCCAGTAGAGCTTCTGGTAGCGGGTGCGGCGGTTGGGGTCGTCGAGCGGGTCGCCGCTGATGTCCTTGTAATTGCGGTCGTGGTAGACGAGAACGTCCGACTTCCCGTCCTCGGACGTGGTGAAGGTGTTGTGCCCGGGGCCGTACTGGCCGGTGGCGGTGTTGCTGGTGAAGACCGGGTCCGGGTTCTTCGCCCAGGAGGCCGGGTTCATCAGCTCGGCGCCCGCGGCAGCGGTCAGCAGACCCAGGCAGTAGTTGCTGTCGGTCGCGCTGGCGGAGAAGCTCATGAAGACCCTGCCGTTCCGCTGGATCACCGCCGGGCCCTCGTTGACCGTGTGGCCGACCGTCTCCCACGCGTGGGTCGGCCGGGAGATCATCACCGGACTGCCGCTGATCGTCCAGGGGTTGGACATCCTGGCCAGGTAGATGTTGGTGCCCGCGCCGACGGCCGGGTCGTTCTGCGCCCAGGAGAGGTAGCGGGTCGAGCCGACGACGAAGGTGGTGGCATCGAGGGAGAAGGTGTCCAGAGGCAGGGCGATGCGGCCCTTCTCCGTCCAGGCGCCCGTCAGCGGGTTGGCCGCGCCGGTCTCCAGGACGTACGGCCGGATCTTCCAGATGTCGCTGGTCGACCCGGCGGCGAAGTAGACGTACCACTTGCCGCCGATGAAGTGGATCTCCGGCGCCCAGATGTGCGCGCCCATCTCACCGCTGGTGTGTCTGCGCCAGATGGTGGTCTCGGCGGCGGTGGAGAGCCCCTGGAGGGTGGTGGCCCGCCGCATGACGATCCGGTCGTACGCCGGGACGGTCGCCGTGAAGTAGTAGTAGCCGTCCGTGTGCTTGAAGACGTGCGGATCGGCGCGCTGTTCGGCGACCGGGTTGGTGAAGGTGACCGCCGGTGAGGCGGGGGCCGCCGCGTGGGCGGGGGTTGCGGTGGTCAGCACGGCCAGTGCGGCGAACAGTGCCATGACCATCCTGGTGATGTCGCGTCTCACGGTCTTCCGCTCCTCCGTCACGGCGCTCATGCCACCGGCTTGAGCTGCCACTGCTGGCAGGCGTTGTTCAGCCAGGTCCACTGGCGTACGTCGGCGCCGTTCGCCGTGCCACAGTCGGCGACGTCGGCGACCTTGCCGCTGTTCTCGTTGACGATCCGGACGTGGTCGCCCGAGGCCGTGTGCACGAGCCGGAACTTCTGGCAGTTGTTGTTCAGCCACGACCACTGCCGCAGATCGGCGCCGTCGGCGGTGGAGCAGGCGGCCGTGTCCATGACCTTGCCGGTCGCGACGTTGACGAGCCGGCTGGTGTCGTTGCCGAGGTCCTCGATCCGCCACTTCTGGTGGGCACCGCCGTTGCAGGTCCACTGCGCGATGTTCGTGCCGTCCGCGGTGCCGCCGCCCGCGACGTCCAGGCACTTGCCGCTGTTGCGGTTCACCAGCGTGTACGCCGCCGGTGTGGCCGCCGTCTCTCCGGACGGACCGGGCAGGGTCGTGCCGAGGGCGACCGGGGCGCCGAAGTCGGGGGTGCCGTCGGCGTTCCAGGTGAACTTCTGGGCGCGGGTGGTACGGCCGTTGTCACAGCCGTCGGAGGCCGAGTCGTTGGCGTGGTAGACGATCCAGTTCTCGGTGCCGTCGGGGGAGGTGAAGAAGCCGTTGTGGCCGGGGCCGTAGACCCCCGCGGAGTCGTTCCGTGAGAAGACCGGCGTGGGGTTCTTGGTCCACGAGGAGGCCAGCAGCGGGTTGCCGCCGGTCAGTTCCAGCCGGCCGAGCTTGTAGTCCGGTCCCCAGCAGGCGCTGGCGGAGTAGACGACGAACGTCCTGCCGCCGCGGTAGAGCGGCTCGGGGCCCTCGTTGACCGTGCCGCCCTGGGTCTCCCAGCTCAGGGTGGGGCTGGAGATGACGGTGAAGGTGGAGCCGCTGACCGTGTACGGGTTGCTCATCGGGGCGATCACCAGACTCTGCTTGCTGCCGTTGACGGAGCCGCTGCCGAGCAGGTACAGCTTGCCGCCGTGCCGCAGCACGCTGGCGTCGATGAGCCAGCCCCCGGGGTTGAGGTTCGATCCGGTGAGCTGGTTCTTGTAGGTGTACGGGCCCATGGGATCGCTGCCCGCGCTCTCCAGGACGTGGGTGCGCTGGGAGTCGCAGCAGGGGACGCCGCTCTGCCCCGCGGAGTAGTAGAGGTACCAGCGGCCGTCGACGAAGTGCAGTTCGGGGGCCCAGAAGTTGGTGTCGCGGCTGGGGGTGGAGTCGCTCCAGACCTGGACGCTGGGGGCCGTGGACAGACCGGCCAGGGTGGGCGACTTCCGTATGGTCAGCACGCCGGTGAAGGACGTGGTGACGAGGTGGTAGTGGCCGTTGTAGTACTCCAGCCAGGGGTCGGCGCCCTTCTGCGACTTGACGGGGTTCGTGTACGGACGTCCCTCGGCCGCCGCGGCCGGCTGCGTGGCGACCGGTGCGAGCATCACGAGCAGCGCTGCCATGAGGGTGATCCAGGAGCGGGTGCGGAACAAGGCGGGTCCCTTTCGACAGTCGGCAGCCGGTAGCGGACTGCCACCGGTCGAGGTGTTCGACATACCGAACGTCGTACGTAACTTCGACCAGACCCTAGGCATGCGCCCTGTACACGTCAACGGTCGGGACAGTATTTCCGTGACCCGCACGGCCCACCCGCGCATGCCGCCCCCCATTGGCCGCCCGAGGATGTGGAGATGGACGTCACCGAAGTACTGCTGCCCGGCGTGGGCCTGCGTTACGAGTTCACCAGCCGCAAGGGCGACCGGGTGAGCGTGGTGGCCCGGCGCACGGGCGACTTCGAACTGGTCGTCTACGAGGGTGAGGATCCGGACGAGGGACGGTCGGTGCTCCAACTCGACAGCGAGGAGGCCGACACGGTCGCCGAGATCCTGGGCGCCCCCCGGATCGCGGAACGGTTCGCGGACCTGACCAAGGAGGTGCCGGGCCTGGTCTTCGGGCAGGTCGAGGTGGACTCCGGCAGTGCGTACGACGGACGGCCGCTGGGCGCGACGCGCGCGCGGAGCAGGACGGGGGCGTCGATCGTCGCGGTGGTACGGGGTGAGGAGGTCATCGTCTCGCCCGCCCCGCAGCAGGTCCTGCGGGGCGGGGACGTCCTGGTGGTGATCGGCACCCACGAGGGCATCGCGGGCGTGAAACAGATCATCCGGGGCTGAGCGGCGTGCGTACGCCGGTCGCGCTGCTTCTGGAGCTCGGCGTCATCCTCGCCGCGCTGAGCGTGCTGGGCGCCGTGGCACGGCGCTTCACCCTCTCGCCCATTCCGCTGTACCTGCTGGCCGGGCTCGCCGTGGGGGAAGGAGGTATCGCTCCCGTCCCGGCCGCGGGCGAGTTCGTCGAGACCGGCGCCGCCATCGGCGTGATTCTCCTGCTGCTGGTGCTCGGCCTGGAGTTCTCGCTGCCCGAGTTCTCGGTCAGCGTGCGGCGGCACGTACCGTCCGCGCTGGTCGACGTGGTGCTGAACGCCACTCCCGGCGCGGTGGCCGGATGGCTGCTCGGCATGGACGGCATCGGCATCCTGGCGCTGGCCGGGGCCACCTACATCTCGTCGTCGGGGATCGTCGCCCGCCTGCTGTCCGATCTACGCCGGCTGGGCAACCGGGAAACCCCGGCGGTCCTGTCCGTGCTGGTCCTGGAGGACTGCACCATGGCCCTCTACCTGCCCGTCCTGGCCGTCCTGGCCTCCGGCGGCGTGTGGTGGCAGGCGGTCCTGGGCGTCCTGGCGGCGGTCGGCGCGGTGCTGGCCGCGTTGACCGTCTCCTTCCGATGGGGCCATCACCTGGGCCGGCTCGTCGCCCATCCCGATGCCGAGCAGCTGCTGCTGAGGGTCCTCGGCCTCACCCTGATCGTCGCGGCGCTCGCCGAGCTCGTCCACGCCTCGGCCGCGGTCGGCGCCTTCCTCGTCGGCCTCACCCTCACCGGGGAGACCGCCACCCGCACCCGCGCCGTGCTCAGCCCCCTGCGAGACCTGTTCGCCGCGGTGTTCTTCCTGGCCATCGGACTCTCCGTGGACCCCGCCGACCTGCTGCCCATGCTCCCCGCCGCGCTCGCGCTGGCCGCCGCCACCCTGGTCACCAAGGTCCTCACCGGCCGGTACGCCGCCGCGCGCGACGGAGTGGGCCGACGTGGAAAGTGGCGTGCGGGGACCGCCCTGATCGCCCGAGGCGAGTTCTCCCTCATCATCGTGGGCCTCGCCGGCACCCTGCACGACCCCCTCGGACCCTTGGTGACGTCGTACGTGTTCATCCTGGCCATCGCCGGGCCCCTGCTCACCCGCCTGCCTTCGGCGCGGGCGGGCCCCACCGCCGACGCCCGGGACGGCCAGACCGCGGAGCCCTGATCCGGCCTGATCCGAACGAGCCCCTGGGGGCACACACAAAGGCAGCCCCGGACGTGTGTCCGGAGCTGCCCAGTGGGCCGGTCCCAGCGCTCAGAGCAGGCCGCCGCCGAGGAGCCCGCTCAGGATCCCGCCTTCGTTCGACGAGTCGGCAGCGGCCACACTGCCGGCGGTGCCGTCGCCGCAGACCTGCGACACAGCCGCGGCCTGCGCCGGGCCGGTGCCGAAGAGCGTGATGTTGATGTGCGACAGGTTGATGAGGCCGGACGAGTCGTTGCTGATCTCCACCCGCTGATCGCAGCCGGAGCCGTTGCCTTCCCCGGCGCTGTGGGCGTTGGTCGCGGAGGCGACGGAGGCCCCGAACATCGTGACACTCCCGACCATGGCAGCCACGAGAGCAACCTTGCGAAGCTTGTGCACTACATCTCCACTTCCGTCAGAGTCGACGTGATCCGTTGTCGAGCAACTCGTGCGTAGGGGACGTTAGGCGCGATTTGCACCTTTTGCCCATAAACACGCCGAGCCGATCCGCGCAACTCCGAGACCACCACCCGTGTGACCCAGCCCCCAGCGCCTGGTTGCCGCCCGGGTCCGGACCTCTCGCCGTGGGGCTGTCAGCCGCGCCTCCCCGGGACCTCCTTGATCGCGTCGACGAACGCCCGCTGCATGATCGCGTGGGTGAAGACGACGGTGCCGGGCTTGATGAGTTCTCCGTCCGCGGTGCCCTTCTCGACCTGGACGGTCCGCTCGCCGAGGAAGGTGAGGGTCTTGCTGTCGAAGATCCACTCGGTGCGCCGGCCGCTGGTCTCGTCGAGCCGGGCGACCGCGACACCGCTACGGCCCGCGGCATCGGTCGCGCCGTTCACCGACACCACTCCCGGGATCTTCGCGGCTGCCTTGTAGAGCGCCGCCGTGAGCCGCGGCGAGGGCCAGCTCTCGGTGAGCAGATCACCGATGGTGGTGAATGCCTGCTGGTCGGGCCCGTTGCCCTGCCCCTCGGTCTCCTTGTAGATCTTCCGCAGCAGGGCGTCCGGGTCGGTGGGAAGGGCCGCGAGGTAGTCGTGGGAGGGTGCGCCGAGGTGCGGAGTCGGAACGTTGCCGTTCTCGTCGGTTCCCTCGAGGGTGATGCCCTCAGGGCCGGTGTTGCCGGGCTCGATCAGCCACCCCTTGAGGCCGTCGGGTGACCTCCAGGACTGGCGGGTGTGGAGGGGGTCGCTGACGACGGACGCCTTGCCGTCGACCGTTTTGACATGCGTGTTCGCCGTCTTCGTCTCGATGTAGATGTACTGGCCCGCGACCGGGCGAGGCGCGCGGGTGTCTGCCGCGGCGAGGGAGATGCGGTCCAGCAGCGGCCGCGCCCCCCGGGGGTCCGCGGCACCGATCTCGGTGGTGAGGAGGGGCCCGCTCGCGCGGTTGTCCTCGCGGTCGTCGGCGTCCCCGGGCGTGAGGAGAAGGACGCCGACGGCCAGGGCGCCGACGAGAGCGGTCGCGGCCGGCAGGAGGACCGCCCTGCGCAGGAAGGCGTTGCGCGGGCCGGGCGCCGGCTCGACCCCGGCGTCGGAGAGGCGGTCGTGGTGGATCTGGCTCATCAGGCGCTCCTTGTGGAACTGGTGGCGGCCCGCGGGAAGATCGCGTTCCTCGAACGTCGGGACCTCTCCGGTCTGGTGCGTGCCGACCGGACGGTGCTGGGCGGGGTTGGCGTTCATCGGATTCCTTCCTGTGCGGGCCGGACCGCGTTCGCGCGATCACCTGTTGTCTGTCTCCGGCGGGCAGCGGGTTCCCGATCTCTCCGTTCCAGTTCCGTGGCGGCGAGTCTGCGCAGCCGGCCGCGGGCGCGTGAGAGGCGGGAGCGGACGGTACCGACCGGGATGCGCAGCGCCTGCGCGGCTTCGGTGTACTCCAGCCCCTCGTGCAGGCAGAGGACGAGGACCTCTCGTTCGGTCCTGCGGAGCTTGCCGAGCGCGGTAAGGGTGGCTTCGATACGGCGCCGGTCGTCCAGCCGGCCGGCGACCTCGTCGGCCGGGTCGGGCAGCTCGGCGTGTGCTGCGCCGGTCGCCATGTACGCGGCGACCGCGGCCCGGTAGCGGCGGTTGCCGCGTACGTGGTTGCGGGCGACGTTCGTGGCGACGCCGAGGAGCCACGGCCGGAGCGACCCTCCTTCGGGGTCCACCGTGTGACGCAGGCGCCACGCCTCCATGAAGGTCGCCGACATGACGTCCTCCGCGACCGACCAGTCTCCGGTCAGGCGAAAGGCATGGTTGTAGACGCTCTTGGCACAGGAGTCGAAGAGCTCGGCGAAGGCCGGGGGGTCCCCGGCCCGGATACGTGCGCGCATTTCAGTGGTCACAACTCTGGACTGTCCGGCCGGCCGCAGGGGTTCCCGTGACCCACGTCACGATCGCTCTGCCGTGCGGGGTGTTCGCGATCGATCGGGCCCTTCGGATGATCCAGGGGCTCAGAATGGGGCGATGGACCATCACTTCGTCGGCATCCCCGAGCTGACCGGCGTTCCCCGAGTCGCTGTCGTCATCGACGTCATGCGCGCCTTCACCGTGGCTGCCTGGGCCTTCTCCCGCGGGGTCGAGAAGATCGTCCTGGCCTCGACGGAGAGCGAGGCGCTCGCCCTGAAGGAGAGCCACTCGGGCTGGCTGGCCTTGAAGGACGGGGCGCCGGCCGAAGGCTTCGACGCGGTGAACTCACCCGGCTTGCTCAGGTCACGCGATTTCGCCGGCCGCACCCTGGTGCAGAAGACGACGGCGGGGACCGTGGGCGCGCTGGCCGTCGCGGACGCACCGCTGGTCCTGTGCGCGAGCTTCGTGGTGGCCGGCCCGACCGCGCGGTTCCTTCGGGCCAAGGGCTCCGGCCCGGTGACGTTCGTTGTCACCGGCGAGGGCGGCCGGGCCGACGAGGACCTGGCCTGCGCCGAGTACATCGGCCGGTCCATGGCCGGAGGCGATGTCGAGCCGGCCCCGTACCTCCACCGCGCGAGGACTTCTCGCGCCGCGGCCGATCTTGCCGCTGGGCTGCGGAGCGGATACCACCCCGACGACGTCGATCTCTGCTTGGAGGTCGACAGGTTCCCCTTCGTGATGACGGCCTGCCGGGAGGAGTCCCTCACGGTGCTCCGCCCCGTTGCGGTACCCGACGTACCCGGCAACCATGATCAAGCGTGTTCCGTGGCATAAGAGTGATCGCGGGCAGCCGCACGTGATGCCGACGGGCCGAATGGCTAGGAATGAACAGGCCCCTGATTCCGCATTGTTCGCCCGGCTCCTTCGGGGGTACCCGACCGTACCGTCCCCCCAGAGGAGGCCTGGATGACATTCAATCCGCTGCAGGAACGCGGTATCCCGCTGGACCGCCAGATCAGGAACTGGCGCGAGCTCAACGTCACGCCGATCGACCCCGACCACTGCGACCCCTACACCCGGTGCCGCATCATCACGATGAACGGCATCGAGGTCGAGGCGATCCTCTTCAGCCACAACCTCGCCCGCAACACCGTGGACCCGGAGGTCAAGCGGCAGCTGGCGCAGACGCGGTACATCGAGGCGCAGCAGCAGAAGGTGGTGAACTGGCTGCTGCCCGGCGTGTCATCGGTCCTGGAGACCACGATCGCCTACGAGCAGGTGGCGGTCGACCTCACCGCGTGGGTGGCCCGCATGGAGCCCGACCCGTACCTGAAGCAGGCGTACCAGTTCGGTGTGCTGGAGGACTTCGACCACCTGTACCGGTACGCGAACCTGTACGAGATGATCGAGCACCGCAAGGCCGAGTCGATCGTCGACAACCTCGACGAGGTCATGCCGGGGCGGCCGACGAAGTACCACCATCGTCACCCGTTCGACAACGTCCGCGACCCGTACGACCGGGACGCCACCAACCCGCTGTCGAAGCTGCACGCGCTGACGATCCTGTCGGCGGAGCAGCAGACGATGAACTTCTACATGAACACCGGCCCCACCTACATGGAGCCGATCGCCCGCCAGTTGTACCAGGAGATCGGGCTCATCGAGGAGGAGCACGTCACCCACTACGAGTCGCTGGTCGATCCGGGGGAGACGTGGTGGGAGCAGCTGGTCAACCACGAGTACAACGAGTGCTACCTCTACTACTCCTTCATGGAGCAGGAGAGCGACCCCAAGGTGAAGGCCGTCTGGGAGCTGCACCTGAACATGGAGCTGGAGCACCTGCACCTGGCCTGTGATCTCATGCGCCGCCACGACGGCCGCGACCCGGAGTCCGTGCTGGCCCCCGAGCTGCCGAACGTGCTGACGTTCGAGCCGAACAAGGCCTACCTGCGCGAGCTGCTCGGCACCCAGATGGACCTCACGACCCTGGGCGCCGGCTATGTGCGGGAGGCGCACGAGCGCTTCGAGCAGATGCAGGCGCAGATCCACGGTGGGGAAGAGCCGCCGAGCGAGCGAGTCATGGCGCAACACGACGAGATGTTCGGACGCGAGTACCGCGTCGAGACCGAGGGCGAGCACCCCGACCCGGCCATGCGCGAAAAGTAGGAGGCCAAGACGTGACCCGTACCCACACCCCCATGGCCGGTGACGACAACGCCGCGGACGACGACGTCGTGGCACTGCTCATGCGCCAGCACGGTGACATCCGCAACCTGTTCGACGAAGTCGAACAGAGCGAGGGCGACGAGCGGCGCGACGCCTTCCGCCGGCTGGTCCGGCTCCTCGCGGTGCACGAGACCGCCGAGGAGGAGGTCGTCCATCCCTTCGCGCGCCGCGAGCTCCCGGGCGGTGAGCAGGTCGTGGCGGACCGCCTCGCCGAGGAGAGGGCCGCGAAGGAGGCGCTCGCGGCACTCGACGACATGGACACCGACGACCCGAAGTTCCTCCCCCGGCTGCTGACCCTCCGGGCCGACGTACAGGAGCACGCCCGGGCGGAGGAGCGCTACGAGTTCATCCACATCCGCCGCAGCAGCGATGCGGCGAAGCTGGCCTCCATGGCCAGGGGCGTGAAGGCCGCGGAGGCGATGGCGCCGACCCGGCCGCACCCAGGTGTGGAGTCAGCCGCCGCCAACGTCGCCGTGGGCCCGGTGGCGGCCCTCATGGACCGTACGAAGGACGCGGTCCGCAAGGCCATGGGCAAGGGCTAGGTGTATTGCCCCGGGAGGTCGTGTCCGGAAAGTCTCGCCTGGTCTGCGGGCTTTCCGGACACTCCCCAGGACCTCTCGTTCGGATGACGCCGGGCTCGCCGGCCCTGGCACCCACGGCGGGCGAGCCGGTCACCGGCGATCCCGGTCCCGCGAGGGCCGGGATCGCCGCTTTGATCCGGTCGGCTCTCCCGCGAGGTGAGGCGTCACCGGCACGCCGGTGGGCCGGGTCCACGGACGAACCGCGGCACCTCTCGGTCACTCACTTCGCGTCACTTTGTCCATGAGTCCGCTGTAGGCCAGTTGGAGCGCGTCAGCGCCGGCCACGGACGCCATGACGGCCATCGCGGTCCGCGTCGCCCGGGGCCACAGGCAGCGCCCCGCGGTCAAGGTGGTGCTCACCCAGAGACTCATGCAGAAGGGGCAGGTCAGCAGCTCGCCGACCGTGTGCCGCAGCCCGTGGCGCGGTCGTTCGCTCACCTCGGCCGGCCCCTGTGTGCCCTCGTAGGTGGTGAAGGGGGTCCGCAGCGGGCTGGTCACCGCGCCTTTCGTCAGGAGGCGGCTGAGCCGGAAGGTGGCGACCGCGGTGAGGACGATGTCCTGTGCGTCGTGCCGCTCCGGCGGCCCACCGTAGCGTCGGATCAGGGCCGCCCAGCCCGCGGCGTAGGTGGCATAACCCGCCAGCGCCATCGCGTAGCCGCCCATGGGCCGCTCGTCGGCTTCTCCGTCGGCCCTTCGTGTGTCCTGTTCCGCGCCCATCGGCACCCCTTTCGTCGTCCGAGTGCCCGAGTGCCCCCTGCGGCAGCGGTCAACCCCGCACACACTCCTCTTGACCAGTGCCGGCGAGAGCCCTCGGGCATCGAGCGCGCGCCTCGGCTCAATGCGTCCGTACCCGTCGCACCACGCACGCCGCCGCGCAGGCCAGCACGGTGGCGGCGGTCAGCCGGCGCATCGCGGTACGGCGGCGTCCGCCCCACCCGCCATGGGCCGCGCCGGTGCCCGGAGCCGGCACGTGCAGGTTGCCGTGACCGGCCGGGGCGGGCTCCTCGCGGGACAGATGCTTCTTGTCCACCTGGCCGGCCATCATCCGCTCCGCCATGCCCGGCATGATCCTGGACTCCAGGACCATGGAACGGCCCATGGGCCCGACCACGACTTCACGACGCGGCACACGCACCAGGTCCACGATGGTGCGTGCCACGCGCTCGGGGCTGTAGACCGGGGGCATCGCCAGCGGCTTGCGCCCGGTGTAGTTCGCGGCGTGCTCGAACAACGGTGTGTCGATGGTGGCCGGCAGCACCGTACAGACGTGGATGCCCTTCTCCTTCTCCAGCCGCAGCTCCTGGCGCAGGCTCGCGCCCAGCGCGCGGACGGCGTACTTCGACATGCCGTAGGCGTGGGTGTACGGCTGGCTGACGACGCCCACGATGGAGGAGACGTTGATCAGTGTTCCGCCGCCCTGCTCGCGCATGACCCGCAGGGCGGCGCGGGCGCCGTGCACGTACCCCATGACGTTGACGTCCAGGACCTTGCGGAAGTCCTCCAGTGGGGTCTCCTCGAAGGGGCCGAACACGGTGACGGCCGCGCAGTTGACCCAGACGTCGACGCGGCCGAAGCGCCGCACCGCCCGCCGGGCCAGATCGTCGACGGCTCCCGGGTCGGTGACGTCGGTCGGTACGACCAGTGCCTGCGCGCCGCGGTGGCGTTCGCACTCCCGCGCGACCGCCTCCAGGGCCTCCGCGCGCCGCGCCGCCAGGACGACGGAGCAGCCCTTGCGGGCGAAGGCGAGGGCGGTGGCCCGCCCGATGCCGCTGGAAGCACCGGTGACGACGACCACGGAATCACGCACTCGCATGGAGAACCCCTTCCTCACGCCATGTCCGATGAGTCACTCAACCACCGGATCGGCTGCCCCACCCCTCGGCGGACGCCCTTCGGGTGCCTCCTCACGCCACCCGCGGTCGCACGGCACGGCCCCGGTGGTCCGGAATGGCGGTGCGATCACCGGCACACCGCCCGTTCGGTGCAGACGACGGGTCATCCCTCCGGTGGGGCAGGAGCGGAATGAGGGATTCGCGGCCGGAATCGGGTAGCCGTGTGTCATGAGCGACGCACAGGACCCGAGCAAGGATGTCGAGAACTGGGTGACGGGCGACGAACCGGCCACCGGACCACAGCTGAGCTATCTGCGGACGCTGGCTCGTGAGGCGGGCGAGGATGTGCCACCTGAGCTGACGAAGGCGGAGGCGTCGAAGATGATCGACCGCCTCCAGCAGGCTTCACCGCGTACCGCCGGTGACACGCCCTCCGGCCCGCCCGAGCACGGAGCCGACGGTGGCACCGGCCCGTGAGCGTGCCGCCCGGCGCGAGCCCCCTCGGCACCACGGAAGAGACCAGGCGGCGGCCGACACCACCGAGCGGCTGCGTCGGGCCGCCCTGGACGCGTTCGGCTGGCGGGAGCTGCGGCCCGCGCAGCTGAGGGCGATGCACGAGGTCATGGCGGGGCGGGACACCCTGGTCGTGATGCCGACCGGAGCGGGAAAGTCGGCGGTCTACCAGGTGCCCGGGCTGCTGCTCGACGGCCCCACCGTCGTCGTCTCCCCGTTGCTCGCGCTCCAGCGCGACCAGATCGCCGGACTGCTGGAGCACCAGGCTCCGCAGGCCGTCGCCGTCAATTCGGCGCAATCCGCGGGGCAGACGGACGCGGCATGGCAGGCGGTGCGTTCCGGGGACGCCGAGTACCTCTTCCTCTCCCCCGAGCAGCTCGCCAAGGACGAGGTGCTGGAGCGGCTCGCGCTGGTGGCGCCGGCGTTGTTCGTCGTCGACGAGGCGCAGTGCGTCTCCGCCTGGGGACATGATTCCCGGCCCGACTATCTGCGTCTGGCCCAGGCTGTCCGACGGGTGGGTCGCCCGCCGCTGCTGGCGCTGACGGCCACGGCAGCTCCCCCGGTACGGCAGGAGATCGTCGGCCAGCTCGGCATGGAGGACCCCGCCCTGGTCGTGGCCGGCTTCGACCGGCCGAACATCGCCCTTCACGTACAGCGTTTCCATGACGACGAGGACAAGCGCCGCGCCGTGGTGGAACGGGCAGCCGGCGAGCCGAAGCCGGGGATCGTCTACGCCGCCACCCGCAAGGACACCGAGCGGTACGCCGAAGAGCTGGTCGGCCTCGGTCTCACGGCCGCCGCCTACCACGCCGGCCTGCGGAGCGGCGAGCGGTCCCGGGTGCACGACGCCTTCCTCGACGGAAGGCTCGACGTGGTCGTGGCGACCTCGGCCTTCGGCATGGGCATCGACAAGGAGGACGTACGTTTCGTCCTGCACGCCGCCGTGCCCGGCTCTCTGGACGCGTACTACCAGGAGATCGGGCGCGCGGGCCGGGACGGGGAACCGGCGGTCGCCGTGCTGCACTACCGGCCCGAGGACACCGGCATGCAGAACTTCTTCGCCGCCCGCACGCCCAGCCGCGACACGCTCGGCAAGGTCGCCCGGCGGCTCGGCGAGCGGCGGGAGCCTCAGGACCTCGACGAGCTACGGGCCGAGACAGGGCTGTCCCGCAACCGCGTCACCGCCGCCGCCAATCTCCTGGAGGAAGCCGGCGCCGCACACACCGACGACCAGGGCGCCTTGCGTGCCGCGCCCGACGTGTCGGCCGACGACGCGGTGGCGCGGGCCGACGAGACCGCACAGACCCATCGCAGGCTGGAACGATCGCGGGTCGAGATGGTTCGCGCCTACGCCGAGACCACGCGGTGCCGCCGCTGGTTCCTTCTGGGCTACTTCGGTGAGGCCTACGAGGCGCCGTGCGGGAACTGCGACGTGTGCGAGACGGCGCGATCCGGCACCTTCGACGCGGCACCGACCGCCCCGGCCCCGACCGGCGGTACGGAGCGCGACCGCGCGCAGGCGCCCTTTCCCATGGGGGCACGGGTCCGCCACCAGGAGTGGGGCGACGGCACGGTCCTCAACAAGGAGAGCGACCGGATCACCGTCCTGTTCGACACCATGGGGTACCGCACCCTGTCACTGCCGACGGTCGATGAGCATGACCTGTTGTCGGTCCTCGAACCGCCGCCTGACTGAGCCGAGCCGAGCGAGGTGCGGTGCTTCCGGCGGTCAGCCGGACTGCTGAGGGCCGGTGAAGACCGCGCGCACGCAGCCGTCGCTCTTCGCCTTGAACATGTCGTAGCCCTCGACGGCCGCGTCGAGAGGCATGGTGTGGGTGGCGAGGTGCGCGGTCGTCAGCTCGCCCTTGGCGATGCGGTCCAGCAGCATCGGGATGTAGCGCTGGCCGTGCTGCTGTGCGCCACGCACGGTGAGCCCCTTGTTGATGACCGCTCCGAGGGGGAACTTGTCCACCGCGCCGGCGAACACACCGAGGATGAAGACGGTGCCGCCCTTGCGGCAGGCGTGGATGGCCTGCCGGACGGCGGTGGGGCGGTCGGTCTGAAGCCGTAGTTGCTGTTTGACCTGGTCGTACAGGTGCATCGGCCCGTCACTGTGGGCCTCCATGCCGACCGCCTCGATGCAGACGTCCGGTCCCCGGCCTCCGGTGCGTTCGCGCAGTTCGGCGGCGATGTCGGTGGCTGTGTAGTCGAGTGTCTCGGCACCGATGTGGCGTTCGGTCATCGCCAGTCGCTCGGGGACGCGGTCGATGGAGATGACGCGCTCGGCGCCCATGAGGATGGCGGCCCGCGCCGCCATCTGACCGACCGCGCCGCATCCCCACACGGCCACGACGTCACCGGGCCTGACGCCGGCGAGGTCGGCGCCCATCCAGCCGGTCGGTACGGAGTCCGATGTGAAGAGGGCGCTGACATCGTCGACCTCGTCGGGTACGTGGAAGGCCCCGTAGTCGGCGAAGGGGACGCGCACGTACTCCGCGTGGCTGCCGCGCACCCCGCCCATGGCGTGCGAGTAACCGAAGATACCGCCGGACTCGTAGCCGAACATGGCCTGACCCATACCGGGGTTGGTGTTGGTGTTGTCGCACAGCGACCACAGGTCGTTGGCGCAGTACCAGCAACGTCCGCAGCCGATGAAGGAGGCGACGACCACCCGGTCGCCGACCTTGTGGCGGCGCACTTGGGGTCCGGTCTCCACGACCTCGCCGATGAACTCGTGGCCGATGACGTCACCGGCCCGCATCGCCGGGATGTACCCGCCGATCAGGTGCAGGTCCGACCCGCATGTCGTACCGGCGACGAGCCGGACGATGACGTCCTGGTCGTTGCGCAGCTCGGGGTCCGGCACGCGCTCGACGGACAGCTTGTTCACGCCTTGCCAGCACAGGGCCTTCACAGCACTCCCTCCCCGCCCGAGCGACGGCTGACCATACCGATGACCTTTCCGGCGGGGGTCTCCCGCGTCGTGGGCGGAGCGTCCGGCCGCATGACCTCGCCCGCCTCCAGCAGGGCCTTCGCCTCGCGCAGCGCGGTACGGACCTCCTGGCGGGGGTCCTGGCCGGCCAGGCGCCCCGGCAGGGAGGTCTCAGCCGCGGAAGGCGCGTCCTTCAGCCGTACGGCGAGTTCCGTGCCCCGATCGCCGGGAGCCGGCCGCACCCGGGCCTCCACCCGGTCGGCCAGCTTGTCCAGGGGTACGGGCAGGGTGTCACCGGGCATGACGTCCGTCGGCGCACGGTTGATCGTGACAGTGAGCCATCGCGCGCCCGGGGGTTCACCGCCCGTCCGGGACCTGTTCCTACGCACCGCGGCCACGCCCGTCCCGACGACGGCAGCCACCACGAGCGCGGGCTTGACGTAGTTCATCGAGCCTCCCTGCCCTGCCTGAAATGCGGGACTTTCGACTGCTCCTTGACCGGTGCCCCTCGTCGGCATACGCAAACGGTGCGTTCGTGGCTGTGCCGGTCGCCACGGCGCGCGTGGGCGCGGCCGGTCGACGCGTACCACCGGGCGGCCACGGTGGCGGCGAGGGCGATCTCGACCAGATCTCCTCCGTAGTACATCAGTTGGGCGCCGGTTCGCAGGTCCGCCGGGTCGTACGAGGTGCCGGGCGGCGGAGCGGCGTAGAGGCTCTTGGCGAGGACGGCATGGGCGGCGCCGGCGGCGAGCAGCGTGGCACCGCGAAAGGCCGGGCTCCAGCGGCGGCGGACCGGATCGAGCTGGCAGACGGTGAAGCTGAACAGCACTCCGGCGAGCAGGACGTGCGCGTGCGCGACCGCGTGCCACACGGCGTGGTGCCGGGTGGTGGCGAACAGTTCGGTGCGGTAGAGCAGCCACAGGCCGCCGATGTCCAGCAGCGCCGCCACGGGCGGGAAGGCGAGCCATTGGGCGGGCCGTGAGTGCGCCAATGCCGGCAGACCCCGGCGTACGGGACCGGGTGGCGTGACGCGCAGAGCCAGGGTGAGGGGGCGGGCGAGGACGAGCAGCACGGGTGCGGCCATGCCGACGAGCAGGTGCTGGGCCATGTGCGTGGTGAACGGACCGCCCGGCAGTGGGCCCAGCGCCGCCCATGCCAGTGCGGTGCCGCCGGCGGCGAAGGAGGCGTCCCGCGGCCATGGCCAGGCGTCTCCCCGCCGTCGCAGCCGGGCCGTGGCCATGACGTACGCGGCGGCCATGAGCAGGGCCGTGGCGGCGAGTGCGCCCGTCGGGCCGGGGTGGAGGTGCGCGGGTGTCACGGTGCCGCGGTCCGGGTGCGCCGGGCCGCCCGGACCGCGAGGGCGGTGCCGACGAGCAGCAGGAGCAGGCCGCAGATGTTCCACGCCCAGTCGTAGGGCGTGACGTCCACGCCGTAGCGGATCTGGTGCAGGCGCAGCAGCTTGTGGTCCACGATCCCGTCGAACAGCTGGAAGGCCCCCAGACCGAGGAAGAACCCCGCCCACGCGTGGGCGGGTGCCAGGGCGCGGCGGCGGCGCAGGTCGGCGTACAGGAAGAATCCGGCGACCATGGCCAGCAACTCGGCCGTGTGCAGGAGACCGTCGGAGAGCAGGCCGACGCGGGTGGTGGAGCGGTCGTAGAAGTGGTGCCAGCCGAGGACCTGGTGGAAGACGATCTCGTCGACGGCTGCCATGACGGCTGCTCCGACGACCGCGCCCACCCCCGTCGACCTGCGGGTTTGTGGAGTCCCGTGGTGTGGAGCGCGGGATGGCGCCGACCGGCTCATGGGGTTCCGCCTTTCTGCCCGGGTGGATGGACGTCCGCGGATCGGGTACCCGGTACACCATGATCAAGCGTGTTCTGTGGCAGGGCCTGGTGGCGGGGACCGTCGGGGGTGTCGTGATGACGCTCGGCGAGAAGCTCGAACAGGCGATCACCGGCCGGCCCGATTCACACGTCCCGGGGCGGGTCCTCGAACGGCTCACGGGCATGCCGGAACGTGCCGGGAAGCAGCCGCTGCCGGTGAACTGGGCGATGCACTTCGGCCAGGCCGCCGCACTCGGCGTCCTGCGGTCGGTCATGGCCCAGGCCGGCCTTCGCGGGCCGGTGTCCTCCGCCAAGTTCGCCGTCGTCCGCCTTACCAACGACCAGATCCTGGAGAACGCCACCGGCGTGGGCGCTCCCCCCTCCACCTGGCCGCGCAGAGAGCTCGCGGTGGACCTCCTCCACAAGGCGGTCTACGCCTTCGCGACCGGCGCCGTCGCCGACGCCCTGGCCGCGCGCAACGGCCCCGGCCCCGGGCAGCGCCACGCCGCGATCCGGCCCGGCCGCCACTCCGGCGTCGGGCCGCTGCCGCGCGGGAAATGAGCCGAGACGCCTGATCCGGTGCCAGGACGCGGGCGCTGCGGCCCCCCCATGACCGACGGCGGACACCGGTCACCGAACGCCTCACGCATCCGGCACCCGGCTCTCTGCGCTCCGGCTCACACCGACCGGTCACCCTTTTCCGCGTCCGTGGAGAGCGGGCGGGGCTCGAGTGGCCGGGTGGCGGGGCCCTGGAGGACCGTCCCGTCGGTGGCGAACCGGGAGCCATGGCAGGGGCACTCCCAGGCGCGCTCGGCGTCATTGAAGTGGACGATGCAGCCGAGATGGGTGCATCGCGCGGACACGGCCCGGACGCTGCCGTCCTCGTCGCGGTAGACCGCGCAACGACGACCGTCGACGCGGACGACGGCCCCGTCGCCGGGGGCGATGTCCTCGACGCTGTCGGCATGCGACGTCGGGAGTCGGTCACCGACGAAATGCTTGACGACAGATGCCTGCAGTTTCAGCAGTGCCGGAGCCTCACGCAGGGGATGGAGACGCCGCGGGTCGTAGAGCCTGCTCCAGGGCAGTTCCTCACCGGTGATATGGGCGGCGAGGAGACGGCCGGACATCACACCGCTGCTCATGCCCCATGCGCCGTAGCCGGTCGCCACGTGGACGTGCTTCGCACCAGGGTGGAAGCGTCCGACGTAGGGCACACGGTCGGTGGTCGTGTTGTCCTGTGCGGCCCACCGGTGAGTGATCTCCGCCTCGGGGAAGCGGTCGCGCGTCCACGCGGCGAGCCGCTCGTACCTCTCGCTCACGTCACCGACTCCTGGCGTGAACTTCTCCCCCGTGACGATGAGGAGCCGGCGGTCCGTGCCGTACGGCGCCGTCCGCACCGACCGGGTGTTCTGCTCCTGCGTGATGTACGTTCCGCGCGGGTCGTGCTCGGTGGGGATCGAGGCCGCGATGACGAGTTCGCGGCTCGGTTCGAGGCGGGAGAACAGCATCGCACGGTCGAACACCGGGTAATGCGTGGCGACGACGACGTCGCGGGCGGTGACCGTCGCCCCGCCCTCGGTCGTGAGCCGGCACGGCTCACCTTCGTCGAGGGAGACGACGCGGGTCCGCTCGAACACCTGCCCGCCGCGACGGAGCAGGTCCGAGGTGAGCGCGAGCAGGTACTTGCGAGGATGGAACTGCGCCTGGTCCTCGAAGCGCACCGCGCCCGCGACGGGATAGGGCAGACCCGTCTCCGTGACGAACGACGCCGGCAGCCCGGCCTCGCGCGCCGCCTCCGCCTCGGCCTCGACTGCGGCGACCTGCTCGGAGCTTTCCGCGTACGCGTACGACGGAACGCGCTCCAGCTCGCAGTCGATGCCCAGCTGAGCCGCCACCTCGGCGACGTACTCGACCGCTTCCTGCTGTGAGCGGGCGTACAGCTGCGCGCCTTCCGAGCCGAACGACTTCCGCAACTGCGCGTAGATCAGACCGTGCTGCGAGGAGAGCTTCGCGGTGGTGTAGCCGGTCACTCCCGCGGCGATGCGGTCCGCCTCCAGGAGCGCGACACTGCGTCCCGTACGCGCGACCTCCCACGCCGTGCAGATGCCGGCGATACCGCCGCCGATCACTGCCACGTCGACATCCAGACCGGCTGTCAAAGCGCGATGGTCGTCTCCCGCAGCGGACGCCATCCAGTACGACTCGTAGCTGCCGGGCAGTGGGGTCATGTGGCGTTCACCATTCCTTCTGGGTCGCACGGCTGCCGCCTCGCCCGGCCAAGCTCCGACTCCGTCGCAACGGCACGGCAGTCTGTCCTCTTGTCGAAAGTCCCGGACTCGCGGCGCATCGAGGCGCCGAGTACCCGTCGACCGGTCGGCCAAACGCACCCTTGAGGCGACCCCGCCGCCGACGACCGCACGGTGGGAGCTGCGCCGGGCGCACCGTCGCCGACAAAGTGGCCGCGAGTCCGCTAATCGCAGCGGAAAGGGGTATCCGCCGACTCGGAACCCGAGGCGCCGCCTGGCGGCCCTGTACATGGAGGACAGCACTCATGGTCACGTCATCTCGCCCGGTCACCGCCCGTACCCCTGTGCAGCAGGCAGCGCTGCTGGTGGGCGCGGTCTTCCTGCTGGTGGGGATTTTGGGGTTCATCCCGGGGATCACCACGGACTACGACACGCTGCAATTCGCCGAGCACCACTCCGAGGCGAAGCTGCTGGGCGTGTTCCAGGTATCGATCCTGCACAACATCGTGCATCTGCTGTTCGGTGTCGCCGGTATCGCCATGGCCCGCGCCGCATCAACCGCGCGAACCTTCCTCATCGGCGGCGGTGCCGTCTACCTGGTGCTGTGGCTGTACGGCCTGATCATCGACCATGACAGCGCGGCCAACTTCGTGCCGGTGAACAGCGCGGACAACTGGCTCCACTTCGTCCTCGGCATCGGCATGATCGCCCTCGGCGTGATGCTCACGCGCCGCACCCGAGCGACACGTCGGTGACCACCTGGCAACCACATCCAGGAGTGGCCCCATGGGAGGGTCGATAGCACAGCAGAGCGTCGAGGAACTGGGGGGCGAGGGCAGCATCCTCGTCCGCCAGCGACGCGACCACGCCGAGCTCGATCGCCTGATGACGCGTTACGAGAGGCGGGAAGGGACGGAACAGGAGCTACGGCGCACGCTGAAGGACATCGTCCAGCTGACCTTCAGCCACGCTTTCGCCGAGGAGACCGTGCTGTGGCCCCTCGTGCGGCGGGACATCGCCGACGGTGAGGAGCTCACCGCACGCGTCGAGACGGAGCACCAGGAGATCAACGAACTCGTGGCCGGGATCGAGCGCACCGACGCGGCGGAACCGCGCCACGCCGACCTGGTGACGAGGGCCTTCGCACTGATACGCCAGGACATTCGGGACGAGGAAGATCTGCTGCTGCCACGGCTTCAGGAGGCGTACGACGAAGCACGCCTCCGGCAGATCGGGACCGCGTGGGAGGCCGTTCGCCACACGGCCCCCACCCACCCCCACCCCTCGGTCCCCCGGCGGCCTCCGGGCAATGCCCTGCTGGGCGTGCCGTTGAGCGTCTACGACCGCGTGCGGGATCTGCTGCCCGGGCGGGGCGGACGCCACGGAGAAGACGCCGGCCGGTGAGAGGTAACGCCGTCTCGGCACGGCGGCAAGACGGCCGGTGCCCACGACCGTCTGCGCCGCTGCTCGGCCGCGCTCGTCGGGCGCCTGCCTCGCAAGCGCCCGACGTGCGCCGGACACGGCGCCGTACCTGGTTCCGACGGCTCTCGAACGGGCGGATTCCTGGCGCCTCGACGAGGTCACAGCTGCTTCGGGTCAGAGTTCCTCGCGGGCTCGGTCAGCTCCATGCCGGCCGGGATGAAGCCGGTCTGGCCCTTCGCGGCCAGCTCCTTCAGGTGCTGCCGGTAGCGCTCCGGGGACACGACCTTGACGTTCATCAGCATGCGGGCGTGGTCGACGCCGCACAGCTCGGCGCACTTACCCCGGAAGGTGCCTTCCCGGGACGGAGTCGCCTCGAAGACGTTGACGTTGTGGCCGGGGAAGACGTCCTGCTTCATGAGGAACGGAAGGATCCAGAACGAGTGGATGACGTCCCGCGAGGACAGCACGAAACGGACCCTCTCCCCCTTGGGCAGCCACAGCGTGGGGCCGGGGTTGCCGTTCTGCGGGTTGCGCTGCCCCGGGATGCCGACGTCGTGGACACCCTCGGCGCCGGCGGGGAAGGCGCTGCTGTACCTCTTCGGGACGACGGCGAGATGCGGGTCGGCCTTCGCGTCCCCGGTGTCGGGCCTGCCGTCCACGTCCTCGACGTAGTTGAAGCCCCAGCTCCACTGGAAGCCGACCACGCTGATGGTGTGGGCGGGCTTGTCGTCGAGCCTGAGCAGCTCCGACTCGTCTCGGGCGGTGAAGTAGAACAGCACCGAGACGATGATCAGTGGAACGGCCGTGTACAGCACCTCGATGGGCATGTTGTACCGCGTCTGCGGCGGGACCTCCACGCGGGTCCTGCTGCGCCGGTGGTAGAAGACCGCCCAGAGGATCAGCCCCCACACCAGCACGCCGACGGCGAGCGCGGCCGCCCACGAGCCCTGCCACAGGGAGAGGATCCGCGGCGCCTCTTCCGTGACCGGGGTCGGCATGCCCAGGCGCGGAAAGTCCTCCCAGGTGGCCTCACAGCCGGAAAGGGTCGCCAGAACAAGGCCCGTGGCCAGTGCCTTCGGCACCTCTCGCCGCAGTCGTCGCCCAGGCGAGCGGTCACAACCGTTGGTACTCACGCAGCGCCTACCCGAGAGTCTCGCCGCCGGTGCGGCAGCCCCTCGGCCGTCCCCCTGGTCGGCCCGGCCCGCGCACAGACGGAAACCTGAACTTTACGGACGGAAAGTAGCCGGGGCCTCGTCGGTACCGAGTCCGACGCGCCGTCCGCGGCCGAGGTTCACCCGGGCGGGGAAGAACCGGAGGTGGGCGAGGACACGCCGGTATGCGCGCGGCACGGCCGACGAACGCGCGCTGCCCGCGGCGCCGGTGCCTGGGTCGGCACCGAGCCACGGGCAGCGCGTGGGTCACCCCTTTGCGGTGGGTCGACCGGTTGACGGCCGGCTACCGGTCGTCAGCGGTCCTGGGACATGGAGCGGCCTTCTCGGGCGCCGCGGCCGCGGCTGCTCTCGGTGCGGTCGCGCGCCGCGGACGCGGCGGCGAGGGCGAGGAGGGTGGCGATGACGCCGGTGATGAGGTTGCTGGTGATGGTGCTGGTGCGGGCGACGTCGCCGGCGACGACCCAGGGGGCGACGCAGGTCCAGACGCCGATCGCGGCGGCGGCCCATGCCATGGAGTGAGTGCGCTCGTAGGAGTTGCCGAGGCCCCCGAGGCACAGGGTGTAGGCGATGCCGGCTATGAGGTTGGTGACGGCGAGGCTGGTGAAGCCGCTGAAGCCGACGATCCAGGGGGACGCCGCGAGGTAGAGGCCGGTAAGGACGGCGAGGGCCTCGATCATCTGGGCTCGTGGGGTGGCGGCGGCGCGGTCGTGCCGGGCGCGCAGTTCCATCAGGTCGGGGTGCTCTTCGATGGGTGCGCGATGCGTTGACGCCATGATGACCTCCAAGGAGAAATGGTCACCGGCCACGTACCCATAAACGGGAGATAAATGGGTGAATCGGTCAATTTTCCGGTTGGGATCGTCGGCGATCCTCCGTGCCGACCGGTCGTCGAGGAACGTCCCTGCTCGCACTCCGTTCCTGGCCGGGACCGCCCTCATCGACGAAGGGCGACGTTCACCGCGCCTACGTCTGGCCGGCGGGAGCTTCGGCGGTCGTGTGCGGCTCGGCGTCCTCCGTCGGTTCGGCGCCGTCGCTCGGCTCGGCGTCGTCGGTGGGTTCGGTGCCGTCGGCGTCGGTGTGCGCGCGGGTGCGGGAGGCGATGAGGGGGGCCAGGGAGTGCCCGAGGAGGAGGGCGGCGGCCATCGCGCCGAGTGTGATGGCCCAGGCCATGGGGCCGAGCGGGGTGCAGCCGAAGAACTGGCTGACGCCGGGCGTCTGGATGATGGCGACAAGCACGGCCGCGGAGCCGATTCCCGCCGTCAGGACATTGCGGTCGAGGCCGCCGGCGGTCAGCGTCTGGGCGAGCTGGGTACCGACGACGGCGGCCAGCGCGACCGTGCCGGCCCGGCGTCCGCGCCCGGTCAGGCGGGCGGCGGCCCAGGCCAGGGCGGCGCCCAGCGCGGTGATGAGGCCGCGCAGGAGCATCTCGTCGGTGAGGGCGGTGCCCAGGGAGCGGTGCGGGCCTTCCTGGAGGAGACGTTCGCCGGTCTGGCCGGAGGGTTCGCGGATGGCGATGGCCAGGGAGGGGGCGAGGTCGGTGAGGAGGTTGACGAGCATGATCTGGCGGGCGTTCAGGGGCGTGGTGCCGGTGATGCCGGAGGCCAGGACGCTGAAGGTGACCTCGCCGAGGTTGCCGCCGATGAGGATCGCGAGTGCGGCGCGCACGGACGCCCACATGGCGCGGCCCTCCATGAGGGCGGAGACGATCGTCTCCAGCCGGTCGTCGGTGACGACGAGGTCGGCGGCGGCGGTGGCGGCCGGGGTGCCGCGGCGGCCGAGGGCGATGCCGACGTCGGCGAGCCGGATCGCGGGGGCGTCGTTGGCGCCGTCGCCGGTCATGGCGACGACCCGGCCGAGCCGCTGGTACGCCTGGACGATTCGGACCTTGTGGGCGGGGCTGCACCGGGCGATGACGTCGACGGTGGGCAGCAGCTCGTCCAGGGCGTCGTCGTCGAGCTGGTCGAGTTCGGGCCCTGTGCAGACCTTGGGATCGCTGACATCGCTGATGGTGGAGGCGATGGCGTCGGCCGTGGCGGGGTGGTCACCGGTGAGCATGACGGTCTGCACACCGGCTTCGTGGAGCCGGGCGGTGGCCGGGGCGGCACTGGTACGCACCGGATCGGCGAGCGCGATGAAGCCGAGGAACACCAGGTCGTCCACGGCTTCGTCGACGAGGTCGTCGCCCGGTTCCATGCGCCGTTCGGCCACTGCCAGGATGCGCCGCCCGGCCGCCGCGAGTTCCTCCGCCGCCGCGGCGAGGGCCCTCCTTCCGGCGTCGTCGAGGGATTCGGCACCGTGCCGCAGGCGGCGCCGGTCGCATCGGCCGATGACGTTCTCCGGCGCCCCCTTGACGCTGAGCAGAACACCGCCGGCGGTGTGGCCGACGGTCGCGTGATAGGCGCGCGACGGTTCGAAGGGGAGGGCGTCCGTGCGGCGCCAACGGGCCGCGCCGGTACGGGTCGTGACGTTCGCGTGGCGGGCGCCCTCGACGATGGCGTGGTCCGTCTGATGGGCCATCGGTTCGGCCTGCCGGGCGGGTGGCGTCGCGCGCAGTGCGGCTCCGAGGATCTCCTTGTGCCGCGTGTCGAGCCGGTCCAGGGGTACCGCGCCGTCGCCGTCGCTGACGTCGGCGAGCCGCAGGGTGCCCTCGGTGAGGGTTCCGGTCTTGTCGAAGCAGAGGACGTCGGCGCGGCCGAGGGCCTCGATGGTGCGCGGGTTGCGGACGAGGGCGCCGATGTCCGCCAGGCGCCGGGCGGCGGCCAGTTGGGCGGCGTTGACGAGGAAGGGCAGGCCCTCGGGGACGGACGCGACAGCCAGGTTGACGGCGGAGGCGAGGTTGTCGGTGAGGGGTCGGCCGTGGAGCAGGCCGGAGAGGGCCACGGCGGCGGCGGAGCCCAGCGCGATGGGCATGCTGGACCTGGTCAGAGAGGTGAGCCGTGCCTCCACGCCCGTCTCCGGCGCGGCCTGGCGTGCGGTGGCCAGGCTGCGGCCGGCCTCCGTGGCGGCCCCGGTCGCCACGACGACGGCGACGGCGCGACCGGAGGAGATCATCGTGCCCTCGTAGAGCATGGAGCGGCGGCCGGGGATGTCCGGTGCGACCACGGGTGCCGGATCCTTGCCGACGGCGAGGGATTCGCCGGTGAGGGAGGACTCGTCGACCTCGATGCCCTCGGTCTCCAGCAGACGGCAGTCCGCGGGCACGACGTCCTCGGGCCCCAGGACGACGATGTCGCCGGGCACCAGATCGCCGGAGGTGACCAGCCGCTCGCGGCCGTCGCGCCGCACGCGCGCCCCGATGGCCGACTGGGCGAAGAGCTCCTCCAGGGCCCGGTCGGTGCGGACGCGCTGGAAGCCGCCGACGAGGGCGGACATGCCGGTGATGGCGGCGACCAGGCCCGCGTCCGTCCGGGATCCCACGGCCGCGGCCAGGGCGGCGCCCGCGCCGAGGATCGGGGTGAGCGGGTTGGACAGCTCCTCGACGAAGGCGAAGGGCAGGGTGAGCTTCGCCGGCTTGCCGGCCTGCGCCTCGGCGGTGCGGGCGGCGGCCTCCTGGGCGGTGAGCCCCTCCGGGCGGGTCTCCAGTCGCCGCAGGACGCGGTCGGCCGGCATCAGGTGCCAGGGGACGCTGCTCACCGGCGGGGCGAGGGGACGGCTCAGGAGCTGCCGGGCGCGCCAGACGCCCAGGCAGAAGGCCACGGCGCCTGCGGTGTCGCTCACCGCGAGGACCCGGGCGGTCGCCCGCCAGGCCGGGGCCTGGGAGGCGGCGATCGCGCCGACGCCGCTGCCGCCGGCGGCCAGGTGGTGGCTGTCGCGGTCGACGAGGGCGGCCGTGCCGATCGCGTCGACGATCAAGCCCGCCGCTTCGAGGTCCGTTCCGACCAGTACGTGGGCTCCCCAGGGGGTGTACTCCTCCTTGGTGTGCACGCCGACGGCGCAGTCGGCCGCGCCCAGCGCCTCGCGGTTTCCGGAGATCAGCAGGACGACGGCTCCGTCGGCCTGCAGGGCGCGTACCGAGGCCGCCAGCCGGTCACCGCCCGGCACCACGGCGTCGGCGTACGAAGGCATCCTCACTTCCTGGTCCGCCGCCCGACCCGCCGACTTGCCGGACGCCTTGTCCGCCGCGTCGCCCGACACCTGGTCCGACACCTGGTCCGCGGTCTTGTCGGCCGCCATTCGCTCGGACGCCACGACGACGCGGGCTCCGGCGCGGCGCGCGGCCGCGGCCACGGCCTCGGCGCCGGGGGCGGAGGGAGTGGCGAGCCCGGCCACGGCGCGGAGCCGGCGCCCGTGAGCAAGCCCCAGGATCTTCTCGCTCCCCCGCCGCCGCAGCCGCTTCGCCGCCTTGCGGCCGGTGCGTTTCTCCAGGTCGAGCTCGTCGAGGGGGGCCAGCGTCCACTCGCCGTCGCGCCTGGCGGCCAGCGGCGCGTCGGCGTCGTAGAGCGCGAAGAGGCGCTCGACCGTCCGCTCGGGGTCGGCGTCCTTGAGGAGTTCCAGGTCGACGGGCTCGTAGCGGTCTCCCCGCAGCGCCCTCTCCTCCAGGAGGATGGTGTCGACCTGGCCCAGGCGACGTAGCGCCGTACGGTCCATCGTCACCGCGCCACGCAGGGCGAGGTGGCGTCCCAGGCTGGCGGCGAAGCCTTCGCGGCCGGCTGCCGGCGCCTTGGGGACCGAGGAGATGGCGACGGCGACCGCCCGCCGGACGCCGGCGAACGGCAGCACGGCGAGCGCCGCGGCCAGGCCCGCCGCCATGGACCGTTCCGTGTAGCGGTCTGTGTCGTCCTTGGGGGACGGGCCGGCGCGGCCGACCGTCACCGGGTCGGCGGCGGCTTCCTCCGGGCCGCGCACGAGTCGGGCCTCGCCCTCGCGCCACGCCGTACGTTCGGCGCCGGCCTCCCGCCACAGCGCGAGGCGCTGCAGCATGTCGAGGGCGAGCCCTCCGCCGCCTGTGGTCACGCCCTGGACGAGGGCGGCGACCACGGGAAGCAGTGAGTCGTCCGGCTCGCCGCCGCTGAGATCCTCCAGCAGATGCCGCAGCCGGGGATGGCGGCGAAGGCCGTCGACGACACCGGCCAGTTCGGGGGGCAGCCCGAACCAGGGGGCAACCTTCCGAAGGGTGACCAGGGTGAGGCCCACCGTGTCGGCCAGCAGGGCCGGCACCGCGGGGAACGGCGGGCCCTCCGCGGGGTGGTGGGGTTCGGGATGCCACTCGTCGAACGCTTCGGCGTCCGCGGCGTGGTCGCCCTCGGCCTGCTCCACGAGCGCCACGAGCTCGCTCTCGGGAGGAGGGGGAGAGTCGACGGCGATGATCACCCGTTCCATGGGCGCGTTGACCCGCGCCCACCGCACGCCCGGATGTTCTTCCAGCGCTCGCCGCACCCGGCGGGCCACGGCGGGACCTCCCGGGCCCTGGACGCCGGACACCGCGATGTAGCAGCGCTCCGGACTCCACCACACCTCACGGCGCGGCCCCTGCAGCAGCCCTTCGGCCATCCCCCACGCGGCTCGCGCACCGGTGGCCAGGCGGGAGGAGACCTGCGAGACGAGGGAGCCGAGCAAGGACGTCGTTCCCATGTCCGAGGCGGGATCCGCTGGCATGAACCGTGCCTCCCCGATCAGTGCGGCCGATGCGGATCGGCGACGTGCGTGCCGAACTATTTCAGAAGCAGTCTGATCGAAACCCATGAAAGCCGCGATATGGGATAGACCTACTGATAAGTGGACGAATCTTTCTGATCGGAGAGGCGAGGCGATAGCCGTGACCTCCACGACCCACACTTCCCACCAGCGGACAGTCACATTGACCGTCCCGTCGGTCGGCCAGGTGGCGAACGGCGCGCTGAACGCCGCGCTGCTCCCCGTCTCCGCCGCCCGGCGGGTTCTTCCCACCAAACGAGGACTGCCGCTGTACCTCGGACTGGGCGTCCTGGGAGCCGCGGACGTCATCGAATGGCCGGTCGCCATCGGCATCGGCGTCGGCTACGCCGCCCTGCGCCGCACCGGGGTCCTCACCGGCGGGCCGCAGTCCGCCGGCGCGGCCGACGGCGACACGAAGCAGGCCGCGAGGACCGAGGACGGGGAGGCCGAGAAGGAGCGGATGGCGACGATCACCGCGCGGGACATCATGACGCCCGACGCCACCTGCGTCCGCGCCAAGGAGACCGTTCTGGACGCCGCAAGGAAGATGGCCGATCTGGGTGTCGGAGCGCTGCCGATCTGCGGCTCCGACGAGAGGCTCAAGGGCATGCTCACCGACCGCGACATCGTGGTGAAGGTCCTCGGCGCCGGGAAGGACCCGGCCGAGGTGAAGGCCCGTGACCTGGCCCAGGGCAAGGCGGTGACGATCGGCGCCGACGACGACGCGGGCGAGATCCTGCGCACCATGGCCGAGCACAAGGTCCGTCGACTGCCGGTGATCGACGGCCACACCCTGGTCGGGATCGTCGCCCTGGCGGACGTAGCCCGCGCCCTGCCCGACACGAGCGTGGGTGACCTCCTGGAGACCCTCTCGACGGACTGAGCCGGACGGAGTACGCAGGGAGTACGGCCTCCCGAAGGCGGCCCCGCTCCGGCGGGTGGGCGGACGAGAACGCGGTGCCGGCCGGTGCGGCCCGCGAGGGCGCGGCCGACCATGGCCCAGGGTCGATAAACCACCAGGTCAGCGCATACGGCCCCGGGCCTTCAGCTGGGTCGGCGGGACCTCCGGGGCCGGCAGGCGGGCGCCGTCGTAGCCCTTGACCTCGCCGAAGCGGTCGCTGGTCATCCACTCCTCGCGTGCCTTGCGGATCTCCTCGTCCGTGCGGCCCACGAAGTTCCACCACAATTCGCACAGCCCGCAGATCTCAGCAGGTCATCCGCCTGCGCCCGGTCCCGGGGTCAGCAAAAGGTCAGTATGAGCGCCTGAGTCTCCCCTGCCACCGTGTCACCCCGGCCGCGCAACAGACGCCGGGAGCAGTTTGCCACACCGCGGCGAACCTTGGCTGCCTACTGGTCGTAGACACCGAGCAGGTGAGTCCAGGCGCCCAGGACGGGCGGCTTCTGCGAAGAAGCCCCGATGGTGACGCCGCTGGCGGTGTCGGTCCACTTCGTTGCGTCTTGAAGCGTGCGGAAATGTGGGGAGTGAGGAGCGCGTGTGAGGGCCCAGCGACTCAAGGTCGCCGGGCCCTGTTGATCGGTGACGGTCAGGCGAAGTCGTCGCCCGCGGTGCTCTTGGAGTCCGCCGCAGGGAGGCGATGCTCGCCACCACGGGGCGACGTCACGCAGGGACGCCGAGTGGCGGGTGCTCCAGCACGCGGGGCTTGTACTCGACCAGTTGGATGCGGCCGTCGAAGGTGCGGTGCTCGATCATCTCGAGGGCAACATCCGGATAGCCGTCGTAAATGCGTTCTTCGCCCGTGGCCCCGGTGATCACCGGGAACATCACGACCCGGAAGCGGTCGACGAGTCCGGCTCGTAGCAGGGACCGGCACAGGCTGAGGCTGCCGATCGTGCTGAGGAGCCCCGAGCCACTCGCCTTCATGGCGCGGACCGCCTCGACGGCGTCGTCGCGGACGAGCGTGGAGTTGGCCCACGTCAGTGGCTCCTCGAGTGAGGAGGAGAACACCACCTTGGTGGCTTGCGTGAGCTCGTCGACGGACGCCTCTTCCTCGGGCCTGAACTCGTCCTGGCCCTTCGGGACCTCGCCCGCGGCGAAGCGCGACATCAGGCGGTAGGTGTTCGCTCCCATCAGGTAGGTGGCCTCGGGCTGCTCACGGAGCCATGCGAGGTACTCCGGGCCCTCGAGGCCCCAGAACCCGGGCCATCCCTCTCCCGATGCGTACCCGTCGAGGGAGGTGATGAAGTCGACGAGAAGCTCCGACATGACGGTGTCCTTTCCTAAGGTGTCACCAGCTTGGACCGGCCGGAAGCCACAAACTCATCGGCCGCGGCAGCTCAGCCCCACCCCGCGCACGGCCCACAGCGGGTACTTCATCCACTCACCTGTGACGGCGGCGGAGCACTTCCGTGAGTGCGGCCCCGCTCCGATCGACGGCGAACCACGACCGCCCCCGTCCTCCAGGAGGAGATCGACACCGAGCGGACCTGGACAGACGCACCTGACGTCCTGACACGTCAGCAGAGCCGAATGCAACGGCAGGAACGATTCGTCCCCTCGTTCGGGCGACCGATTGCTTGAGCCCTGGGTGACCTGGGCAACGCTCGCCCTGATTCCAGCTCTTCCGTCCAGAAGGAAACCCGCATGCGTCTTCGCTCCGCCCTTGCCGCCTCCGCCGGCGCCCTCGTGCTGCTCCTCGCCTCCCCGGGGTCCGCCTCCGCCGCCAACGGGCAGTTCCGGTACACGTACATGACCGCCGAAGGATACGAAGCGGTCGGCTTCATGAACGACCCCGACAGTCGGACGTGTATCAACATCCAGGGGCCCGGGTCGGAGCCGGGATCGGCCGCGTACACGCCGAAGAACCGCACGGACGCGATGGCGACGGTCTTCCTCGAAGCCGACTGTTCAGGGGACGCCTACTTCACTCTGCGGCCCGGCGGCGGAGCGTCGGAAAGGCTTCTCGTGCGCTCGGTCGTCTTCTCCTGAACCGCGGGCATGCAGTGCAGGAACCGCACATCCGGGTTCTTCGTCACCGCGAGGACCTGGGCGTCGATACGGTACGGGGCGAGGGCTGCCAGCCGGGGGCGCCAGGACTCGATCGGCTCCCCGAGATGGATCCAGGTGTCGGCGTTAAATCGGCATCGCGCAAACCCAGTTCGATGTCGTCCGTCTCCTGCACACGACCACCTGTGCGCGCGGAGATCCTTTCGGCCCAGTCATGCACGTCCGCCGGACCGCTCATCGACGTCGGAGCGACGACGCGGACCGTCATACCGAGCAACGCCCCTGCGATGCGGAGCGAGTTGCCACGTTGGAGCGCCCGTCGCCGACGAAGGTCAGGCAGATGTCCGCCCACGGGTTGCGACTGTGTTCCTTGATCGTGAGGAGGTCGGCCAGGGCTTGGGTGGGGTCAGCGCGTTGCGGCGCCGCCTCCCGCGCGCGGCGGGAAGCGGCACTCCCTCACTCAGCGGCTACGGGGTGACGCAGCCGATGGAGCCGACCGGGAAGTCGTTGCCGGTCGAGGTCGCCGTGAAGCCGAACGTGACGCTGCCGTCCGGCGGGATGGTCCGGTTGTAGTCGAGGTTCGCGACGGTGAGCGTGCCGTCGGATCCGGTGGTCAGAGCTCCGTTCCAGACGCTGTTGACCTTCGTGCCGGCTCCCGGCTTCCACCTCACGGCCCAGCCGTCACGTGCCGTCGCGGCGTGGTTCATCACCTCGACGGAGCCCTGGAAGCCACCGCTCCAGGCGTTGGTCACGTTGTAGACGGCCATGCACCCGGTGTGCGGATCGGTCGGGCTGGGAGTCGAGGTCGGAGTGGGAGTAGGGGTCGGGGTCGGGGTGGGAGTCGGGGGCGGCGTGCCGCCCGAGCCGCGGATGCCGGTGACCTCGCCGTTGCCGCCGTCGAAGACGATGTCGGAGCAGGAGAAGAAGTTCTCCTGGCTGTCCGAGCGCACCCACTGGATGAACATCACCGCGTCGCCCGAGCGGCCCGACGGCAGGTTCAGGTTCCAGTAGTAGTGGCCACCGTCCGTGCCGGGAGAGCCCGTCTGCGGCGGGTTGGTGACGGTCTGAATCAACTCCAGGTCGTCCCATCCCAGTTCGGTGGCCGGCGAGTATCCCGGCTTGGAAAGGTAGACCCGGAAGGATCCCGGGTGCGCGGCCCAGTTGCTGTGCTTGACCTGGATCGCCTTCCCGGATGTCAGGTGCGTTCGGGGCCAGTCCGCGCGGGCGGCGTTGTATCCGGTGAAGTTGTACGGCGACCGGTCGCCGGCGCTGCACAGCTTTCCGTCCGGTACGTAGCCGGGGCCACGGCCGCCCGCGTTGGAGTCGAGCACGGCGAACCAGTTGTAGAGCGACGAGGCGCCGCTATCGTTGAGCGCGGCCCGGCAGGCCGGGTTGGTCGGATCCATCGAGCCGGTGCTGGTCTTGCCGTCGAGGTAACAGAGGTAGGTGCGCGATCCGGGCATCATCGTGACGCCGTGCGCCTGGGCGCTGCCTTGCCCCAGTAGGGCCAGACCGATTCCGCCCAGCAGGGTCGCGAAGACCGCCGCCAGCGAGAGCAGTCGCTTCTTGCGTTGGACCATGGATGTCTCCTGTGCCTGTGTGGGGGTGGTTCGGGCTCTTGCTTCCCTCCTTGCGGCTCGCTTTCCGGTCATGGGGACGGGGGCCGGCGCCCGGGGCGACGTGACCGGACCGAGCGATCAAGAAATCGAGAGTGCCCCCCATCCCCCAGATTTGGGAGCGCTCCCATACTCGTGTCGGAGGGACTGTAGGAGAGCCGCAGCGCCCCTGACAACCCGTCGGTATCGAACGCGTCGAAGGAGAAATTCAAAGAGGGAGGTCAGAGGCCACAGCGAAGGACGATCGCGCCTCCGTCGGAGGCGAGGCGATCTGGGAGCGCTCCCGAAACCTCTCCTCCCGCCCCACCCCGCCCCCTGACGCCGGGGGGGGGCAGCACCTGCGCGCCGTCGCACCGTTCGACCGGAGGTAGGGGCGTCCGGTCGTCCGACCCGGGCGAGGCTGCCCAAAGGCCCCTTTACCAGGCCGGTTCCCGGGCCCGCTCCAGACCCCCTCAGGCCGATCCGCGCACCATCAGCCGGGTCCGCAGGATCACATGACGCCAGGCCACCTCCGGCTCCTCCATCTCCTCCAGCAGCAGCCGAACCATGGTCCGCCCGATCTCCTCCATCGGCTGACGGACAGTGGTCAGCGGGGGCTCCGTCTGCTCGGCCAGCTCGAAGTCGTCGAAGCCGACCACCGCCACGTCCTCCGGCACCCTCCGTCCCGCCGCGAGCAGGGCGGTCAGCGCACCGGCGGCCATGCTGTCGGACGCGGCGAAGACGGCGTCGACCTCGGGGTGCCGCTCGATGAGCTCGGCCATCGCCAGCCGCCCGCTGGCCTCGGTGAAATCGCCCTCCGCCACCAGGGACGGCAGCTCGCGGAGCCCGGCATCAGCCAGCGCCTCCCGATAGCCCCGCAGTCTGCACTGGGCGACGTACATGTCGGGCGGTCCGGTGATCGTGGCGATGGCCTTCCGCCCGCCGCCGGCCAGGTGGCCGACCGCGGCGCGCGCGCCGCCGACGTTGTCCGTGTCCACGTACGTCACCCGCTCATCACCCGAGCGCCTGCCCAGCAGCACCGTGGGGAGCCCCGCGTCGGCGAGCATGTCGGGCAGGACGTCACCGGCCCGCACCGACATCAGCAGTACTCCGTCGACCCGGCCTCCGCGCACGTACTCCACGAGGCGTCGCCGCTCGTCGTCCGTGCGGACGAGGGTGAGCAGCAATTGCAGGCCCGCCTCGGACAGGGCGTCCCCGACCGCTCGCACGACCTCCGAGAAGAACGGCTCTCCGAACAGGCGCCAGTCCGACTTCGTCATCACCAGCGCGACGGCTCCGGCGGGTCGCCCGGCCAGGGAGCGCGCCGCCAGGTTGGGCACGTAGCCCAGTTCGTCGATGGCACGCTGCACGGCACGACGGGTGGACTCCCTGACACCTGACGCTTTGTTGATCACTCGGGAGACCGTGCCTCGCCCCACTCCCGCGAGGGCGGCCACTTCCTCCAACGTCGGTGTGCCCGAACCGCGTTTCAGCATATTGACACCCCCAAGAGCCCCCGATCTTACGGCCCGTCGAGCGCTCGGCCGATACGTCTCCGCAGGCGGGCGACACGTCTCCGCAGTCAGCCGGTACGCCTCCGCGGCCGGGTCGCGAAAGGGCGGCCGAGCGGGACCGGTCCTCGTCGGCAGCGGGAACCCCGCGCGCGAAGCCCCCAGGGAAACCCAAAGAACGCGCCGACAAGAGGAGTTGCTCGAACTTCCTCATGCAACGGGTCCCGTCCTGGACGTTGACGGCTCGGCACTCCGGCCACCAGTATGACCCCGCCCGATGGGAGCGCTCCCATTCCTGGGTCACTCCCTGTCTCCTGTGAGGAGCCGAGACGTGAACAAACGCAGAACCGCCCTGCTGTCCCTGACAGCTCTGCTCGCGGCGGGCCTCACCGCGATCCCCGCCGACCCCGCGGAGGCGGACGAGGTCGAGCAGGTCAGGAACGGCACCTTCGACAGCGGCACCGACTCGTGGTGGACGAACAACATCACCGTCGGACCGGCCGACGGCAGACTCTGCGCCGACGTGCCGGGGGGCACGGCGAACCGCTGGGACGCCGCCGTCGGACAGAACGACCTCACGCTCGTCAAGGGAGAGTCGTACCGGTTCCGCTTCAGTGCGACCGGCGCGCCGGAGGGCAACTCCGTCCGCGCCGTCGTGGGACTCCAAGTGGCGCCGTACGACGCGCACTACGAGGTCACCCCGCAGGTGAGCGTCTCCGGCAACACGTACACCTACACGTTCACCTCACCCGTCGACACGCCGCAGGGCCAGGTCGCCTTCCAGCTCGGTGGCGCCGACGCGCCCTGGCGCTTCTGCCTCGACGACGTGTCCCTGCTCGGCGGGGTGCCACCGGAGGAGTACAGGCCGGACACCGGCCCCCGGGTCCGGGTCAACCAGGTCGCCTACCTGCCTCGGGGCCCGAAGAACGCCACTCTCGTCACCGAAGCGACCGAGCGGCTGCCCTGGACGCTGAAGAACGCGTCCGGCGCCGTCGTCGCGAGCGGCCGGACCGTGCCGCGCGGGGTGGACCCCTCCTCCGGGCAGAACGTCCACACGATCGACTTCGGCGACTACGGCAGGGCCGGGTCGGGCCTCACTCTGGTCGCCGACGGCGAGACCAGTCGGCCCTTCGATATCGGCACCGCCACCTACGAGAAGCTCCGCCTGGACGCCGCGAAGTTCTACTACACCCAGCGCAGCGGGGTGGCGATCCGCGACGACCTGCGGCCCGGCTACGGCCGCGAGGCCGGTCACGTCGACGTGGCCCCCAACCAGGGCGACGGGAACGTGCCCTGCCAGCCCGGCGTGTGCGACTACACGCTCGACGTCACCGGCGGCTGGTACGACGCCGGCGACCACGGCAAGTACGTCGTCAACGGTGGTATCTCCGTCTGGCAGCTACTCAGCACCTACGAGCGTGCCCGCCTCGCCCGCACCGGGCACGCGGAGAAGCTGGGCGACGGGAGCCTGAACATCCCGGAGAGCGGGAACAAGATCCCGGACATCCTCGACGAGGCCCGCTGGGAGCTGGAGTTCCTGCTCAAGATGCAGGTGCCGGACGGCGAGCCGCTCGCCGGCATGGTCCACCACAAGATCCACGACGAGCAGTGGACCGGCCTGCCCCTGCTGCCCTCCGACGACCCGCAGAAGCGCGCCCTGCACCCCCCGACCACCGCGGCCACCCTGAACCTCGCGGCGACCGCCGCCCAGGCGGCCCGCCTCTACAAGGCGTACGACCCCCGGTTCGCCGCCACCTCGCTCGCCGCCGCCCGCAAGGCATGGGCCGCGGCCCTCACCCACCCCGACCTGCTGGCCTCCGAGAGCGACGGCATCGGCGGCGGTGCCTACGCCGACCGTGACGTCAGCGACGAGTTCTACTGGGCGGCCACCGAGCTGTATCTGACCATGGGCGGTCGGGAGTTCCGGGACCACATCCTGACCTCCCCGGTCCACACGGCCGACATCTTCGGGCCGATCAGCTTCGACTGGGCGCGTACGGCCGTGCCCGCCCGCCTCGACCTGGCCACGGTCCCGAACCGGCTGCCCGGCCGCGACGAGGTCCTCCAGTCCGTACGCGAAGGAGCCGACCGCTACCTGGTCACCCTGAAGGCCCATCCCTACGGGATGCCGTACGCCCCGGAGGGCCACAGGTACGACTGGGGATCCACCCACCAGATCCTCAACAACGCCGTCGTCCTGGCCACCGCCTACGACCTCACGGACGACGCGAAGTACCGCGACGGGGCCGTCCAGAGCATGGACTACATCCTGGGCCGCAACGCCCTGAACATCTCGTACGTCACGGACTACGGCGAGGTCAGCGCGCAGAACCAACACAGCCGCTGGTACGCCCGCCAGCTCGACCCGGAGCTGCCCAAGCCGCCCGCCGGCTCGCTCTCCGGCGGTCCGAACTCGAGCATCCAGGACCCGCTCGCCCAGAGCAGACTGCAGGGCTGCACCGGGCAGTTCTGCTTCATCGACGACATCCAGTCCTGGTCGACCAACGAGCTCACCATCAACTGGAACTCCGCCCTGACCTGGATGGCCTCCTTCGTGGCCGACCAGAGCGCATCGGCCGCCTACGAGAGCGCTCCCGACGGCGCCTTCCGACCCGCACAAGGAGGAACACGATGAAACGCCTCTTGGCCTTGATCGCGACCAGCGCGACAGCGCTCGGACTGATGGCCCTGTCGAACTCCCCGGCGGCGGCCGCGGCCGGCTGCAGGGTCGACTACACCGTCACCAGCCAGTGGCAGGGCGGCTTCCAGGGCGGAGTGAAGATCACCAACCTGGGAGACCCGGTCAGCGGGTGGACACTCAGGTTCGCCGTGCCCGACGCCGGCCAGAAGGTCGTCCAGGGCTGGAACGCCACCTGGGCGCAGTCCGGTTCGACGGTCACCGCCACCAACGTCGAGTGGAACCGCGCGCTGGGCACCGGCGCGTCGACCGACCTGGGATTCGTGGGCTCCTTCACGGGCGCCAACCCGAAGCCGACGGCGTTCACGCTCAACGGCGTCGCCTGCACGGGCAACGTCGAAGAGCCCCCGCCGGGAGGCGGGGGGCCCACGCCCGGCCCGGGCACCGGAACCCCGGCGGACGTCAACGGTCAGCTCCGCGTCTGCGGCGTCCACCTGTGCAACCAGTACAACCGCCCCATCCAGCTGCGGGGCATGAGCACGCACGGCATCCAGTGGTTCAGCAAGTGCTACAACACCGCGTCCGTCGACGCGCTTGCGAAGGACTGGAAGTCGGACCTGCTGCGTATCGCCATGTACGTCCAGGAGAGCGGTTACGAGACCGACCCGGCCGGCTTCACCAACCGTGTGAACAGCCTCGTCGACATGGCCGAGGCTCGGGGCATGTACGCGATGATCGACTTCCACACCCTGACGCCGGGCGACCCGAACTACAACCTCGACCGGGCGAAGACGTTCTTCGCTTCGGTCGCGGCCCGCAACGCCGCCAAGAAGAACGTGATCTACGAGATCGCCAACGAGCCGAACGGCGTGGGCTGGACGTCCATCAAGAACTACGCCGAGCAGGTCATCCCGGTGATCCGGGCCGCCGACCCGGACGCTGTCGTCATCGTCGGCACCCGCGGCTGGTCCTCGCTGGGCGTCTCGGACGGCTCCGACGAGAGCGAGGTCATCAACAACCCCGTCAACGCCACCAACATCATGTACGCGTTCCACTTCTACGCCGCGAGCCACAAGGACAACTACCGCGCCACGCTGAGCCGGGCGGCTTCGCGACTGCCGCTCTTCGTCAGCGAGTTCGGAACGGTGAGCGCCACGGGCGGTGGAACGATGGACCGGGCGAGCACCACGGCCTGGCTGGACCTGCTCGACCAGCTGAAGATCGGCTACGCGAACTGGACCTACTCCGACGCGCCCGAGTCCAGCGCCGCACTGCGCCCCGGCACCTGCAACGGCAGCGACTACAGCAGCAGCGCCGTGCTGACGGAGTCGGGAGCATTGATCAAGAGCCGGATCAGCAGCACCGACAACTTCCCCACCAGCTGACCCCGACGGGGCTCCGGCTACCCCGGAGCCCCGTCCCGCCTCTTGGCGAGTCGGCTTCCCAACGGCCACGGCGGAGCAGAACAGCAGGTCAGCGCACCCTCCCTCGCGCCTTCAGCTGGGTCGCCGGGACCTCGGGTGCGGGTAGCGGGGCGCCGTCGTAGCCCTCGACCTCGCCGAAGCGGGTGGTGGTCATCCAGTCCTCGCGGGCCTGGCGGATCTCCTCGTCCGTGCGGCCGACGAAGTTCCACCACTTACCGCGACCACCAGACATCAGTGCAGGTCAGGGACGTTTCGAACCACCGGCGGTCAGCAAACCGTCAGCATTGGTCTCGAAGGAGTCGCCCGTCCTGGTGACCAAGTCCCTAGCCCACGGCATGGGCACGTACGCGAAGGACTGCGAGCACGGCCCATCCCGGGCGGGCGAAGTGCCCTCACCTCTACAAGATCCGGTACCGGAACGCGACCGGGAAGCAAATGGAGGAGTCTGGGTTCTCCGGCCCACATCGCTGCGGCACCGAGCCCCCAGGCCATCAAGCGGAAGGCCGAGCGCGTGGCGAAGTACGGGACCACCATCGAGTCGTACGCAGACACATACGGCACCGTCCACGGCTTCCTGCTCAGGACGGGTCAGCCGATGATGGCGACCGGGGCGTCCCAGGCGTTGCGGTCGACGGTGATGGTGTGGCCGCCGCGCGTCTCCTTGCTGTTGGCCTTGTACTGGTGGCCGCGGCTGTGGTCGGTGTACAGCTTCGGGTCCCAGGGCCAGTCCTTGGTGGTGGTCTCCTGGCCGTTCCACAGGGCGTACCAGAGGTTGCCCGGCAGGTTCGTGCGGTCCTTGGCGGTGGCGACGGCCTTGGCGCTGGAGCTGCTGAAGCCGTAGAGGCCGGCGCGGTAGGTCTTGGCACGCAGGGTCTTGGTGAAGGAGCGCACGTAGGTCAAAGTGGCGTCGTTGCACGCCTTGTCGGCGATGTCGTACGACTCCATGTTGAGGTAGATCGGGCTGCCGGTCTTCATGCCGAGCGCCGAGGCCTTGGCGATCGCGTCGTTGGCGTTGCTCACTCCGACCGAGGCCGCGGTGGCCGCGGTAAACCTCTCCTTGTTCCGGCTCTTCTGGCAGGGCGGCTGCGCGCCGACGTAGAGGGGGATGACCCGCCAGCCGAGCGTGTCGACCGACTTCACCCAGGATTTCGTCAGGTTGGGCTGGGCGCAGCCACGGTTCCTGCCACCGACGTAGACCGCGACGCCGCCGTAGTAGGCGTCGTTCTTCCAGGCCTTCATCGCGGTGAGCGAGGGTGCCGTGCAGGCGTCGAACGCCCGGCCCGTGTAGGTCTTCTGCGCCGGCCACGCCGGAGCGGCCATCGAGGTCTGCGCCGCGACCCCGGCACCGGCCACGACGACGACACCGGTCGTCGCCATGGCTATGTAGCGGCCTCTTCTGGACAGCCGGTGCTTCGACATTTCCCCACCCCATACATGATCGGGCTCCGGTCCTCCGGAGCCCGCCTAGCCTATCCAGATACGACCGAATCACAGCGACGGGTCAGGGCCCTCCAGGCTCTTGGCAGATGAGTCAGCCGAGGAAGTTCATGCAGCCCTCGGTCAGCAGCAACGCGTGCCGGACCGACGTGCCGCAGGTAGCCTCCAACTGGCCTCTGCGTTGCAGACGACCTGGTGGCGGGTCCGCCCGGGGCGTCGTCAGGCGTCGTGCGCCGCGTACACTCTGCGCCCGTCGACATAGGTGAGCTTCACGCGGACGCCTGCGATCTCCTCCGGCCGAACGGTGAACGGGTCACGGTCCAGCACGACAAGATCCGCGCGGTTCCCCGGACGCAGGCTGCCAGTGTCGTCGAGGTGGTTCACATAGGCAGTGCCAGCCGTGTAGGCGGCCAGCGCGGAGGCCAGGTCGAGGGCCTGGCCGGGCAGGAATGGCTCAGCCGATGACTGCGGCAGCGAGCGGTTGACGGCGACGTGAATGCCCTCCATCGGGTCGGGGCTGGAGACAGGCCAGTAGCTGCCCGCCGCCAGAGTGGCGCCGGAGCGCAGCAGTCCGCCGAAGGGGTACTGCCAGGCCGCCCGCTCGGGGCCGAGGAACGGGATGGTCAGCTCGTCCATCTGCGGTTCGCGCGCCGCCCACAGCGGTTGCATGTTTGCTGTGGTGCCCAGGGCAGCGAAACGGCAGATGTCGTCGGGGTGGACGACCTGGAGATGGGCCAGATTCGGCCGGGTGTCACGCCAACCGTTGGCGCCGCGGGCGGCGGCGATGGCGTCGAGCGCATCACGGACTGCCCGGTCTCCCAAGGCGTGGAAGTGCACCTGGAAGTCGGCGGCGTCCAGCGCGGTGACGTACCGCCTGAGAGCCGCCGGCTCCACGAAGCTCAGACCGGCGGGCCGTCGGTCGTCTCCAGACGGACGTTTCCGACGACCGAGCTCCAGGCGTCGGTGCCGTTGAGCGGGCCGGGTCCGCCGGTCGCCTGGGTCCGGCGCAGCAACTGGTCCGGGGCCTTGAATGTGTCGGGCCCTCAGCCGTGGCGGCTGTCCTCGCTGGACAGCAGGTCGCTTTTGTCCTGCTGGTCATGTTGCGCATAGCGTGCTCTGAGCCGCTCCAGGGCTTCCCTGACCGTATCGACACGCTCGGGGGCATGACGTTCGGCCAGGAAGAGGGCTCTGCGGTGGGCGTCGACCGCTTCTGCGTACCGGTCATCCTGTTCCAGCAGGTCGGACCAGTGTGAGAGGAGGTCGATTTCTACCGCATATTCGCCCTGTGAGCGGCAGATGTTCAAAGCTTCGTACAGGTGCTCCCTCACGGCGTCTTCGTCTACCCAACCCGGCAGCTGTATTTCGAAGTGGATGAGTGAGGTGAGCGCGCGCAACGGAGGCGGTTCACCAGCCGAGTAGCGCTCATACAGGCGGAGCAGGACCTCCACGGCCGCCTTGGGATTGCCGAGTCTGGTTCCCAGAACGTTGGCGAGTTCCCACTGGGAGTCGTCCAGAACGGAGGGGTCGCCGAGCAGCGTGGCTTGCGCCTCCGCGTCCATGAATGAGGCTGAAGCGGTGGTGTCGTCGTCGTACTGGAGGGCCACGTTGCCGAGGTTCATCAGGATGGTGCACATCTGACGGTGTTCCCCGGGGCACAGTGCGGTCCAGCGGAGGGCCTCCGTCAGCTTGTGGAGGGCAGGTTCCGTTTGCCCTCCGCGAGCCATCGCTAGAGCTTCCCTGTTGCACCGTCCGCCAAGTTCGGCCGCCCGAGTCCTCTGTTCCTCGGAAGAGTCCATAGGGAGCAGCGTGCGGAGCCGTTCGCCAAGCTCTCGCTCACCTAGCTCCGCGGCCAGGGCTTCCGCCAGGGCGCGATCGGAAAGGTCCACAGGGAGCAGCGTGCGAAGCCGTTCGCCAAGCTCTCGCTCACCTAGCTCCGCGGCCAGGGCTTGCGCCAGGGCGCGAGCCGAGAGCGCCTCGTAGGCATCGGCGGTCATGGTAGTAAATGAAATCAGAACGATTAGCCTGCCCCTTCGGTAACCACAGCAGGCAGCGAGGCCACCTGCGTAACGCATGTGTTCGAGAGCCTGGTCCATCTCGCCGAGCCGACTTAGACACACACCGATGTTGTGCGTGGCGTGTACTTCGTCGGAATAATCGCCGATTTCGCGGTCTAGCCGTACGACCTCCTCATACAGCCTCATCGCCTGTTCGTTGCGCTCAAGGGCTAGGCAGGCGTCGGCGCACGCCCCGACGGCATGGGCCAGGGCATGCAGCAGTCCCCGGTCACGGATGCTGGCAGCCCGCCGCTCCTGGTAGGAGAAAGCGCGCTCGTAGTCGCCTTTGTCATAAGCGGCCTGGCCGGCGCGGTCGAGTACCCGTTCACGTTGGAAGGCATCCTCCGACGCAGCGCGATGGGCCTCTTCAAAGGTGTCCCAGGCATCATCTTTTCCCCGGCGGGCTGTCAAATCCGCTAGGGCGGCGAGAGACTGGCTGACGGAGCGCCGATCGCTGATCAGATAGCCCATTGCCGCGGAGGCTTCGGGATCTTCCGCGAAGCCCTCGGGCAACTGGAACTGGACCGCCAGGCGGGTGAGTCCATATGCTGTTACGAACCTGACGTCGCTCTCGGCGAGATCCAGTGCTTTCTGGTGGTACTCGACGGCAGCTTTGGTGTCATCGGCAGCCGCAGCTGCTTCTCCCAAATCGTGGAGCGACTCCCATCTATGTCTGGTCCCCAACTGCGCTGCCTGCTGCGAGCGAAGACTCAGGAGGCGCATTGCCCTCTTGTGGTTGCCCAGGGCACTCTCCACGCGCCCCAGAAGGGCTAGAACATCTTGCAGGAGAATCAGATCTCCACCGTGTTCCGCTAGGGGACGTGCTCTTCTCAAATCCTGGGCGGCAGCTGCTGTATCCCCTCCCTCCAACCTGACCCGAGAACGTAGAAGCAGCGCTTCCGCCTGGACCTGCGCCGTCTGAGGCGCGGCTCTTGACTCGAACCTCGTGGCCAAGTCCAGTGCGCGCCCTACCTCGCCCTGCAAGCAGAGGGCGTCCAGCAAGATTCTCTTCGACTCTGGTGTGTAGCCTGCTACAGGCACGGACGACCTCAGGCACGAGAGTGCCGCTTGGCCATCGCCCCATAGGACGTTGGCCTCGGCAAGGTTGATCAGGGTGACGATTTCTCCATGGGAATGACCGATGTCCCTGAAAAGTCGCAAGGCGGCGGTGAACAATGCCTGGGCTTCCTTCGCCCATCCCAGCCGGGCCAGAGCATATGCCAGCCCGTCGAAGTCCTGGGCGCATGTGAGACTGTCTCCTTGCGAGTACCGCAGCGCGCGCTCGAAGTACTCCACGGCCAGAGTGTGGTCGCCGCGAGCATTGAGTGTTTCGGCGATCGAACTAGTAATCTTGGCCGCATTGCTATGGTCGCCCGTCTGGTACGCTGCGGAAAGTCCGGTCTGTAGCCAGCGAAGATGAGTATCCAGCGAATTGCGCGTTCGCGACTCCAGGGCCTCCCGCCCCAGACTGAGCCGGACACTGAAGTACGCCGCCTCCTCATCGTCAGTCCTTTCCTTCAGCCACTCGTGGGCTCTGAGGAGCTGGGGCCACAGGTTATCCACGGCCGAGGCGGCTTTGCCCGAAAGGCGAGCGGGCAGCTCGCCTGATTCATTCGGGTCAACGTCGGCGATCAGCCGGGTCAGCTGCTGGCAGGCGGTCCGCGCCAGCGCCCGGCGGCTGTTGTCCCGGTGTCCGCCTGTCACAGGGTGTCCAGTAGGTAATCGGCATATAGGGCCAGCAAACCGTGCATCTGGTACGTTCCTCCGCCAGCCGACTCAAGAAGTCCCCGGTTGATCAACACACGCAGGGTGTCCTGGGTGGAGCCTGCCGGTGCGGCGAGCTCACCAGTGGGCGGAATCGCATCCCACACCTCAGTTGCGGCATCGATCGTGAAGGTCGCGGGTTTGGGGGCAAAGGCCCCCAGGTACGCAAATCGTGCGCGTGTCACGGCGTCGAGGGTGGCCACGCTGCGTGAGAAGACGGCCGCGACAGTGGGGCTGCTCTCCTCGACCAGCCCGGCCAGGTGCGGCGGAACCCTTTCGGAAAGCAGCCGAGCGTCCTGACCCAGGCTCTCGGCCAGGTCGTCGACGGGCAGGCCGAGCTCGAACTCGCTGTGCAGCAGCTTGCCTGCCACTTGCAGGGCGAGTGGGAGCCCTTCCAGACGTTCGGCGAGAGCCCGCAGTGCGGCAGGGTGCTCGCCGGCGACTCCTGGAGCCAGTCGGTACAGGAGCTCCACCGAGTCGTTGGTGGTCAGTACGTCGAGCCAGTGCACCTGGTCTGGGGCGGAGGCCAGCATGTCGGCTACGTCCCGGCGGCGTGTCGTGATCACGGTCGCACACTGCGGGCCACCGACTAGGAACGGTACAGCGTCCCGCGGCTCGACTACGTCGTCGACGACTAGCAGCATGCGCCGGTCCCGCAGCACGGCGCCCAATCGAGCGGACAGCCGCTCGATCGGCCATACAGGATCTGGCTCTTCGTCCACCTCTCGGGCCCACTTCGCAAGTTCGGAACGGACCCGGTCGGCCGAGCCGAGGCGGGCCCACAGCACCCCGTGTGTGAATGTCGCCGCAAGAGGGCGGTCGTGGACGAGTTGGGCGGCCAGGGTCGTCTTGCCGACGCCCGGCCAACCACGCACTGCGGTGACCACCTGGAGAGTGGCAGCGTCGTTCCCGGCTGAAGCCATCAACTGGGACCGCACGCGGTCCACATCCGCGTCGCGTCCGACAACCATGCGAGGCGGGGGTGGCGCCAGCCCGACCACTCTGGACTGCCGGGCAGGTGCCTGGCCCAGGTCACTCATGACGACCATGCGGAAGAGTGGGTTGTCGGCTTGAGCGGCAGCGGCTCGTACCTCCGTGCGGAATCTTCGCACAAAGTCCTTGAAGAACGCCTTAAGGTCAATCCCGAGGGTGTCCGGCTCGATACCTGCGGCGTCGACAGCGTCCCTCAGTGCTGGCAGGGGAACTTCCTTGCGCTCCAGTGCCGCCGTAAGCACGGCCTCGGCAACCGAGGCATCGGCGAACAGACGACCCAGCACCGTCTCGAGGTGATGAGCAACCAACTGCAAGTCGGTCAACGGTTGGGCTCGGGAGTCGTCGCCGGAGGGTTTGCGCTGCACCGATATGTGCGCAGAGAGCACCTCCGGCAAGACCTGACGCGTGATCCTTTCCAACTCTTTCGCCTCTGGCGGCCCCAGTAGCAGCCGCTTCACCTTGGGGCCGAACAGTTGTCCGGCCAACCGCCCAGCCATACCCCCCAGAAAGGTTAGTGGTTCCACGGTTTTCCTCCAGTGCCCCCCGTCAGCTCCCCCTCGAACCCTTCCTCTCGGCAGGTGGGATCATGACGAGAGGTAAAGCGTGACTGCGGACCGAACTCGGCTGGGCAGACGGGCTCGCTTGCGCGGCAGCCACACCGCATCGCTCATATATCCGGTCTACTCCTCAGTCGAAGGCCCCGCGACTCGTGCACGTTGACCGTGAACGATGTGATGGTCGGCAGTGGGCGCGCCAAGGGCCTCAACCGTCTGCCCAAGGGCGTGCGCGTGACGTGAACTCACTCATTCGAGAGGGGTAGCGCAGAGGAGATCAGGCACAAGAGAACCGTGTCATTCTGGGAGTGGAATCCCAGATGGGTCCTGTGGGAGCGGTTCGCCCGCTGGAGCTTATCGATACCCAAGGAGCTCCGCGCTGACGAAGCGAATCGGCAAGCCGGTCCCAGCAGCCGCGAGCTCGCCCTTGATCAAGTTGTCGACGCCCTCTTCCCCAGTGACAGCTCCGGCGAGCGCTATGAGCTTGTTCTTCCTCACATGCCGCCTGCGTGTGATTCGTGCGCTGAGAGCCGCGAGGCGCGCACCGAGCTCGCATGCTTCTCCGGGAGCAACACCAGCCCAGTCCTTGATGACTACTTCACGAAGGTGGAGACGTTCATCGAGGAGCTTGGTGATCTCACCCCACACCATGTCGTCCAGGGGGCCGGCCAGGATCTCACGACACCTATACGGCAGACCCGACCGCGGCGATCTCGATGTCTACCTCCGGATGGCGGAAGAGTTCGGGGCGCGCCAAGTTCTGGACATCGGCTGCGGCACCGGGGTGTTCGCACTTCTCCTGGCCGACCGCGGGGACGACGTTTTCCTCGCACGACGTGGGACCCCGCGTAGGATCGGCGCCGATCACCAGCAGCTGGCCCGGTGCCAAACTACGCCGCCAGCCCGGCATCCAAGATCTTGGCTGCCGTTCCAATGGACTCAGGCATCAGATGCCTGTAGGTCTTGAAAGTAACCTCGATGCTCTTGTGCCCCATCCACTCAGCCACGTCGGTAATGGGTATCCCCTGGGACAGGCAGTTGGAGGCGAAGAAGTGCCGAAATCCGTAGAGGGTCATCCCTTCCGGGATCTTCACCTTTTCGTCGACCTTTATTCTTCGCCACCGGTTCTGCAAGACGCGCAAAGAGAAGGCCCCCGAAGGATCCTTCGGGTTCCTGAGTAGATACCCATCTACAACTCCGTATTTCTCCACGAAATCATCGGTCGCCTTGGTCCTACCAGCAAGCGGAACATCCCGATACTGCCCCTTCTTACGGTGCTTTAGCGGTGCATAGTCTCCAGTCGTCTGAAACCGGGAATCGTCGTCTATATTGCGCCCCGAGCCGGGCACCCACGTCAGTCGCTGAACTGGTATCACCGAGCTCTCGGGAGATCACGAAGCCTCTTGCGGCCAGACGTTCAGGGCCAATCTCGTCCGCACATGTTTGAGCAGCTGAGTGCGTGCGCCACCTCGTAACTGGTCTCCGACACGCACGAGAATCCGCTACCCGGAGAGCAAGTTCCGCTGCTCCGTAGCCTCAATGAAGAGGCCGGCCTCACATACGCACAGGCACAGACGGTCGAGACGCTACCGAAGTCGCCCTGTAGCGACGCTTTACAGCATTCAGCGCCCCAGCCCGGAAGCAGAGAGGTCGGGTAGCAGAGGATCGGAGCAGTGGACGGGACAGGAAGCGCCTCCAGGGGATTTCGAGCGATTACCCGGCGGGAGCGGCTCAGAGGATGTGTAGGTTGGCATGCCTTCGCGCGATGTTCCAGATCTTTCCGTCGGATTCCTGTCTGCCGTGAGCGATCTCGAGCCGCCGTCTATTTTCTCTCGGCCGAACCATCCCTCCTGAGGAGGTCTCCGGCGCCTTCGCGATCGAGCGCTGCGACCACCCGTTCTACGGTTCGCTGGTCGTCGTCCCCCGTGATGGACACGGCGCGCGTCTTGATCACGGACTGCCCGTCCGCGGAGAAGACCGCCGCAGCTACCTTCACGCGGTCGCCCGCGTCGAAGGCAGCGTGAACCGAACAGGCGGTATGGCAGTCTCCACCCAGTCCACCGAGCACTCCTCGCTCGACCAGCAGGAGCCTCTCCGCTCGGGGGTCGCTGACAGCGCGAAGGAGACGTGCGGCCACTCGGTCAACGGTGCGATGCTCCACCACGACAAAGCCAGCTCCGGCCGCCGACAGGAGGCTGGCCGACGCCGGGACTTCCTCAGCCCCCCTCTCGACCGAGACGCTGAAGCCCGGCGTACGAGACGACGAGGGCATCCAGCCGCTCTCCGGTCCGACACGCAAGCGCCGAGCGCCGAAACAAGCTCCCGTACCCACCCTGCTTCCCGCCGACGCTATCGAGCGGGCCCTTGTGCCTGTCAGCTGTGGTGACGATCCGGGCGACGTGCACGGCCAACCCAGGGGGCTGCCGAAGCAACGCGGCAACGTGTGCGGTCTGAGCCTGGCCATGGTCGAGGAACGGGTGGCGATGACGACGGGGCTTGGTGTGAAGGAGGTGGTCACGGGATGCCTCATGGCAGATCCGGCGCAGGCCAACGGCGGACGGTGGACTCGCTGACGACCGCCTCCTTCCGGTGCTGTGCCGACAGGGGCGGTCCTCGGTCTTTGCCATCATCTGCGGATCAGGCAGCCAGCCTTGGATGACGACCTCGGCTGTCCCGCCTTCGACCCGCACGGTCGGCGAGCCGCCGTTCGGTGAGTCCGGGTCCTCTCCGACGAACTTTAGGGCCATGGTCCCCTCCCTCAGCAAGCTGCTGGCTAACTTTTGCGCTGACTTCCGCTGCGGGAGGGTGAGACGTCAAGGGTGCAAACCGGCTCCCTGCATCTCTGGGCGCCGCAGCCGGCCCGACGCCAACCCGGACGGCAGGATCCATGCGCCCGGGCGAAGAACTAGAGGATGCTCCAGGTGAGCTGCTTGTCCCGCGATCGAAGCCCTTCGACCCGCCACTGGATCTCACCCAAAGACTCGGGAGCATGTCGGACTTTCCGCGCGTTGGTAGTGATCATGCGCAATTCGCGAATATCCCGGAGGACCGAGTAGCCCTCACATCTCGTGACGTCCCACCCGTAGGCGTCCGCGAACGCTTGATAGTGGGCTTGGCCGTAGCCGAACCGACGGCAGTGGACTTCGACCGTGACGAGGTCCCATTCCGGTTGCCCCTGGGCGACGGTGTCCCAGTCGCACAGCACCGCGGATCCGTCAGTGGTGTGCAGCGCGTTTCGATGCTGAGGGTCGCCCTGTATCAGTCCGGGGGCGAGAGAGAACTGGACGTCGTTCAGTGCCTCTTCCAGTCGGTCCGCCTCATCCTCCATGTATCGGAGGGCTGCGGCGGAAAGGCACGTGATAGCGGTCAATGAGCGGCGGATCGCTCGGATGTTGTCGTGTTCGGCAAGGGCGATTGAGGGTGCGGGCAGCGCGTGGAGTGCCTTGAGGGGTCCGGCCAGTTGCCCGGCTGTCACCGGGTGCTCCGGTTGTGGCAGGTAGGTCCAGAATGTGACAGCATGCCCGTCGACGATCAGAGGCTGATCGCAAGGGTGGAGAGGGACGGTGGGAAAGCCTGCTTCGAGGAGCCAGCGTACGAACGTGACGGTGCGCTGAACGCTCTCGATATCGGTTCCCTTCCGAGCGATCTTGGCCACCACCTGCTCTTTCTCCAGGAGGAGAACCGCGTTGGTGTGACCGCGCAGGAGGCGCGCGTCACGGCTGTCGAGGCCGGCCTTCGCGCAGGCCCGCTCTAAGGGTTGTCCCGTAAATGATCTCCGGATCGCCCTGGGCAGGGCTTGCCGCCGTACGAGCCGCTGATCTATCCAGCGAGGGCGAGGTTGTGCATCCGGGCGATGCCGAGCACGGCATGGTGCACTCCGTCGCCTTTCAGGCGGCAGTCGCGGAGGATCTTCCAGGTCTTCATGCGGGCGAA
>NZ_JBSFTU010000014.1:136089-136623 GCF_053591435.1 Streptomyces sp. NPDC003027 | reverse complement strand
GCCCGGTTACATTCCGAACCCGGAAGCTAAGCCTTTCAGCGCCGATGGTACTGCAGGGGGGACCCTGTGGGAGAGTAGGACGCCGCCGAACAATCTTTCAGGACCCTTGGTCCCAGCGTTCACGCTGGGACCAAGGGTCTTTTTTTGTTTGCTTGTATTTTCCGAAGCGCGCCGGTGTGCCGGCTGCGCGAGAATGACTGCAGTACCCGAAGACAGGAGTCACGCCGATGTCCACCAACTCTCCCGACGACCGTCCGGAGCGCGAGCCGCGCCGTAAGGACGGTGGCGAGCGGGGCGGCTTCCGTGGCCCGCGTCGTGACGACAACCGTGGTGGCGACAACCGCGGTGGCGGCGGCTTCCGCCGCGACGACCGCGGCGGTGACAACCGTGGCGGCGGCTACCGCGGGAACGACAACCGCGGTGGCGGTGGTTTCCGTCGCGACGACAGCCGTGGTGGTGAGCGGCCCGCGTTCCGCCGTGACGACCGTGGTGGTGACAACCGTGGTGGTGGTGGCGGTGGTTTCCGTCGCGACG
>NZ_JBSFTU010000014.1:0-135996 GCF_053591435.1 Streptomyces sp. NPDC003027 | reverse complement strand
GCGACGACAGTCGCGGTGGTGAGCGGCCCGCGTTCCGCCGTGACGACCGTGGTGGTGACAACCGTGGTGGTGGTGGCGGTGGTTTCCGTCGCGACGACAGTCGCGGTGGTGAGCGGCCCGCGTTCCGCCGTGACGACCGTGGTGGTGACAACCGTGGTGGTGGTGGCGGTGGTTTCCGTCGCGACGACCGACGTGATGACAACCGTGGCGGCGGCTACTCGCGTGACGACCGTCCCTCCTTCCGTCGGGACGACCGTGGTGGCGAGCGGCCGGCCTTCCGGCGTGACGACCGTGGTGGTGACAACCGTGGTGGCGGCGGTGGTTTCCGTCGCGACGACAGTCGCGGTGGCGACCGGCCCCCGTTCCGCCGTGACGACCGGCGAGACGACCGTGGTGGTGACAACCGTGGCGGTGGCTTCCGTGGTCGTGATGACCGTGGTGGTGACCGGCCCGCGTTCCGGCGTGACGACCGTGGTGGTGACAACCGTGGTGGCGGCGGTGGTTTCCGTCGCGACGACAGCCGTGGTGGTGACCGGCCCGCGTTCCGGCGTGACGACCGCCGTGACGACCGTCGTGATGACAACCGTGGCGGCGGCTTCCGTGGTCGTGATGACCGTGGTGGCGACCGGCCCGCGTTCCGGCGTGACGACCGGCGCGATGACAACCGTGGTGGCGGCGGTGGCTTCCGCCGTGACGACCGGGGCGGCGACCGCCCGGCGTTCCCTCGCGACGACCGCGGCGGTGACAATCGGGGCGGTGGCTTCCGTCGCGATGACCGTGGTGGTGACAACCGTGGCGGTGGCTTCCGTGGTCGTGATGACCGTGGTGGTGACCGGCCCGCGTTCCGGCGTGACGACCGGCGTGACGACCGGCGCGATGACAACCGCGGCGGTGGCTACCGTGGTCGGGACGACCGGGGTGGCTACGGCCGTCGGGACGACCGGGACCGGGACCGTCCCGACCGGGCGCCCATCAAGCGGCTGCCGATCCCGGACGACGTCACCGGTGACGAGATCGACCAGGACGTGCGGCAGGAGCTCATGAGCCTGCCCAAGGGCCTTGCCGAGGACGTCGCGCGCAACCTCGTCATGGTCGCCAACCTCATCGACGAGGACCCGGAGAAGGCGTACGAGTACTCCCGTATCGCCCTGCGGCTGGCGTCCCGCGTCGCCGCCGTCCGTGAGGCGGCGGGCTTCGCCGCGTACGCGACGCAGAAGTACTCCGAGGCGCTGGCCGAGTTCCGTGCCGCCCGGCGGATGACCGGTGGTGTCGAGCTGTGGCCCGTCATGGCCGACTGCGAGCGCGGCATGGGCCGGCCCGAGCGGGCGATGGCCATGGCCGGCGAGCCCGAGGTGCAGAAGCTGGACAAGGCCGGGCAGGTCGAGATGCGGCTCGTCGCCGCCGGTGCCCGCCGTGACATGGGACAGCTCGACGCGGCCATCGTGACCCTGCAGAGCCCCGAGCTGGCGTCGACCGCCGTGCACCCGTGGACCGCCCGCCTTCGTTATGCCTACGCCGACGCGCTGCTGGCGGCAGGGCGCGAGGGTGAGGCCCGTGAGTGGTTCGCCAAGGCGCTGGAGGCCGACAAGGACGGCGCCACGGACGCGTCCGACCGGCTCGCCGAGCTGGACGGTGTGGAGTTCGTCGACGCCATCGACGAGTCCGAGCTTGTCGGCGACGACAACGACTCCGAGGACGCTGACGGGGACGACGACGCGGACGAGCGCAAGGACTGACGTCGTGTGAAAGAGGGCGGCACCCCTTCCGGGGTGCCGCCCTCTTTTGCGTTCCCGTCCGCTCAGTCCAGGGCCAGGCTCCTGAGCACCAGGCCCGTCGCCGGCTTCGGGCCGAAGGAGGTCGACTTGCGGGGCATCGTGACGCCCTGCCGCGCCAGGTCCCGTACGACCTCTTCGCGTACCGGATGCATGAGCACGGCCGTACCGCCCCGGCGTTCGGCCTGGGCGACGGCGGCCTCGCTGTCGTGGATGTAGCTGATGTCCTCGGGAGCGTCCGGGATCCGCCAGACGTGGTCGAGGAGCGTGGCGTGCAGGACCGTGGCGTCCAGGGTGCGCCACGCCTCGGGGCGGTCCGCGCGGATCGTGCGCGCGAGCAGCTCGGGGGCGGGCCGGTCGACGAGGTGGAAGGCCCCGTCGCCGGCCAGGAGGAAGGCGTTGCCTTCACCGGCCGAGGCCGAAAGGGATTCCAGGGCGGCCGGCAGCGGGCCCTCGACGCGGCGGACGCGGAAGTCGTCGCCGAGCGCCGCGAGCGCCTCCGCCACCGGCAGGCGCTGGAGCACACGGTGGATGGCCCGGACCCGGAGCGGATAGCGGGCGGTGTCGATCAGCAGCACCAGACCGTAGTTCCACGGGCTGGGGGAGGCGTGCTCCTCGCGCAGCCTGAGGTACGTCGCCCAGCGGTGGTGGCCGTCGGCGATGAGCGCCTGGTGCTCGGCCAGGCCGGCGGAGACCGCCGCGAGTTCGGCAGGGTCCGTGATGGACCAGAGCCGGTGGCTGAAGCCGTCCTCCGTGGTCGTGGAGAGCAGGGGCTCGCGCTGGACGGCACGCTCGATGACCTCCGCGGCGCCGTCGCCGTCGCCGCGGTACGTGAGGAGGAGAGGCTCCAGATTGGCGGCCGTGGTCCGCATCAGCGCGGCGCGGTCCTCCACGATGTGCGGCATCACGTCCTCGTGCGGGAGCACGATGCCCTCGGCCGGGGTGGACAGTTCCAGGGCGCCGATGAGGCCGCGCTGGAGGATGCCGTCGCCGTGCTGCTCGTACACGTACAGCGCGGGCTCCGGGTCCGGGGCCAGGACGCCGTCCGCGAGCCAGCGGTCCAGGGTGACGGCGGCCTTGCGGTGCCGGGTGCCGGCGGTGATGGCCTGCGGGAGGATCAGCCGGACGATGTTGTGGGGGTCGGCGGACTCGAGGTGGTGGAGCCCGTCGGGCCGTACGACGACGTCGTACGGCGGAGAGGTCACCGCGGCCAGGCTGCCGACCCGTTCGGGGACGTAGCGGAGCCCCCGGAACGGGACCAGGCGCAGACCGTCGGCGCGGACGTCGTCGGCCGCGAGACCTGAGTTGTTCATTGCGCAATCGTAAGTGGATGGTGGCTATGAGCGATGATCGGGGGGAGCGGGGGAGTTCCGTACGGTGATGTGAGGAGTACGAGGTCATGGGCGACGGCAGCGGCGGCGGCCAGGGGCGGCAGGGCAGGAACCGGCCCGGGGCGAGCGCGCGGGCGCTGAGCGAGGTGTACGACACGGCGCTGCTGGATCTGGACGGCGTGGTCTACGCGGGCGGGGAGGCGATCCCGTACGCGGTGGAGGCGCTGGGCGAGGCCCGGGCCGGCGGCATGCACCTCGCGTACGTCACCAACAACGCGCTGCGGACGCCGGACGCGGTGGCGGCGCATCTGACGGAGCTGGGGGTGCCCGCGGAGGCGGGGGACGTCATCACCTCCGCCCAGGCGGTGGCCCGGCTGATCGCGGACGAAGTGCCCGTCGGGGCGAAGGTGTTGGTGATCGGCGGCGAGGGGCTGCGGGTGGCGCTGCGCGAGCGCGGCCTGGAGCCGGTGGAGTCCGCGGACGAGGACGGTCTGGCGGCGGTGGCGCAGGGGTACGGGGGGCCGGAGCTGCCGTGGGGCCGGTTCGCGGAGGCGAGTTACGCGGTGGCGCGGGGCGTGCCGTGGTACGCGTCGAACACGGACCTGACGATTCCGGGGGCGCGGGGGATCGGGCCGGGCAACGGGGCGGCCGTGGAGGTCGTACGGATCGCCACGGGAGCCGAACCGAAGGTGGCGGGGAAGCCGCTGCCTCCGATGCACCGGGAGACGGTGCTGCGGACCGGCGCGCGGCGGCCGCTGGTCGTGGGGGACCGGCTGGACACCGACATCGAGGGTGCGTTCAACGGGGGCGTGGACTCGCTGCTTGTGCTGACCGGGGTGACGGATGTGGCACAGCTCCTGGCGGCGGTGCCGGAGCACCGGCCCACGTATGTGGCGGCGGATCTGCGGGGGTTGCTGGCAGGGCAGCCGGAGGTCGTCGAGGCGGCCGGGGGCGGATTCGCGTGTGGGGGATGGACCGCGACGGTGAGCGGGGGAGCGCTGGTCCTGGAGGGGGAGGGCGCGGACGTGCTGGACGGGGTGCGGGCGTTGTGCGGGGCGGCGTGGTCCGAGGCGGGCGCGGGGGCTTGCGGGCTGGACGCGGGGAAGGCGCTGGAGAGGCTCGGGTGGTGAGGGGGCGCTCCACGGGGTTCGCGTGACGCGTGGTGGTGTCCCCGGCTCCGGGGAGGGGTTGCGTGCGCGCGGCGGCGCCCCGCTTCCGGAAGGCGTTCCACCGTGCGACAGGCGTCTTGCGAGGGTAGGCTAACCTAACTCCGTGTTGGTCGAGAGTCCTTCCCTCGCGAGCGCGGAGTCGACAGGTCCCGCCCAGACGCCGACGCGCCGGCATTCCGTGCGCGCCGTCGGGCTGGTCGTGGCCGTCGGGGTCCTGCTGCTGGTCTGTGTCCTGAGCATCATGATCGGCGCCAAACCGGTGCCGCTCGGCGATGTGTGGCACGGGCTGTTCCAGAACAGCGGCACCGGAAACGACGTCATCATCCATGACGTACGCGTCCCCCGGACCCTGCTCGGGCTGCTCGTCGGCGTCGCGCTCGGGCTCTCCGGGGCCGTGATGCAGGGCCTCACCCGCAACCCCCTCGCCGAGCCCGGTCTCCTCGGCGTCAACGCCGGTGCCGCGGCCGCCGTCGTCTCCGCGATCGCGTTCCTCGGAGTCACCGAGGTCACCGACTACGTCTGGTTCGCCTTCATCGGCGCGGCCGTCGTGTCCGTCGTCGTGTACCTCCTCGGGGGCAGCCGCAGCGCCACCCCCGTACGCCTCGCGCTCGCCGGCACCGCCGCCACCGCCGCGCTCTACGGCTACGTCAACGCCGTACAGCTGCTGAACTCCGCGGCCCTCGACCGGCTGCGCTTCTGGACCGTCGGATCGCTCGCCTCCGCCGACATGGAGACGGTGCGCAGGATCGCGCCCTTCATCGTCGCCGGAGTCGTCCTCGCCCTCCTCATCTCCCGGCCGCTGAACGCCATGGAGATGGGCGACGACACCGCCCGCGCCCTCGGCGCCCACCTCAACCGCACCCGCGTCATCGCCATGGTGTCCGTGACCCTCATGTGCGGCGCCGCGACGGCCGCCTGCGGCCCGATCGTGTTCCTGGGGCTGATGGTCCCGTACATGGTGCGGGCCATCACCGGCCCCGACATGCGCTGGATCCTGCCGTACGCCGCCGTCCTGGCGCCCGTCCTCCTGCTCGGCTCCGACGTGATCGGCCGGCTCGTCGCCCGCCCCGCCGAGCTGCAGGTCGGCATCGTCACCGCGCTCGTCGGCGGGCCCGTCTTCATCCGCCTCGTACGCCGCAAGAGGATGGCCCAGCTGTGACCACCAAGTCCATACGGTCCGGCGGCGGGCTCTCCGTACGCTACGAGCCCCGTGCCGCCGTCTCCGTCCTCGCGCTGCTCCTCCTCACCCTCGGCGCGGCCGTCGTCCTCATCGGCAACGGAGACCTCCCCATCGCCCCCGGCGACGTCGTCGCCACCCTCCTCGGCGACGGCACCCCCGTCCAGGAGTTCGCCGTGATGGAGCTGCGGCTGCCCCGCGTCCTCGTCGCCGTCTTCGTCGGCGCCGCGCTCGGCATCGGCGGCGCGGTCTTCCAGTCGATCTCCCGCAACCCGCTCGGCAGCCCCGACGTCATCGGCTTCGGCCAGGGCGCCACCGTCGGCGCGCTCGGCGTCATCGTCCTCTTCCAGGGCGGCGCGCTCGCCGCCGCGGCCGGAGCCGTCGTCGGCGGCCTGGTCACCGGCGTCGTGATCTACCTGCTCGCCTGGAAGCGAGGGGTGCACGGCTACCGACTGGTCCTCGTCGGCATCGGCTCCGCCGCCATGCTCACCGCCGTCATCCACTACCTCATCACCAAGGCCAACCTGGTCGACGCCACCCGCGCCGTGGTGTGGATGACCGGCTCCCTCGACGGACGCGACTGGACGCAGTTCTGGCCGCTGTTCGCGGTCAGCTGCCTGCTGCTGCCGCTGGTCCTCGGCCACGGGCGGTCGCTGCGCATGCTGGAGATGGGCGACGACGCCGCGTTCGCGCTCGGGGTGCGGGTCGAGCGGACCCGCATCGTGCTGATGGGCTCCGCCGTCCTGCTGGTCGCCGTCGCCACGGCCGCCGCCGGCCCGATCGTCTTCGTCTCCCTCAGCGCCCCCCAGCTGGCCCGCCGGCTCACCCGCTCTCCCGGTCCCAACCTGGCGGCCTCCGCCCTCATGGGCTCGGCGCTGCTGCTCGTCGCCGACTGGACCGCCACCAACGCCTTCGGCGACCGCCAGCTGCCGGTCGGCGTCGTGACCGGTGTCCTCGGCGGCTGCTACCTCCTCTGGCTGCTCGTCACCGAGCGCAAGGCCGGCCGGATATGAACGAGACGAACCCCAGGAGCAACCCCATGGACGGTCAGACCCAGCGGCTCAGCGCGGAGTCGGTCACTCTCGCCTACGACCAGCGGATCATCGCCCGTGACCTGTCCGTCGCGATCCCCGACAACTCCTTCACCGTCATCGTGGGGCCCAACGCCTGCGGCAAGTCGACCCTGCTGCGCGCCCTCTCGCGGATGCTCAGGCCCAGCCAGGGGCGGGTGCTGCTCGACGGGCAGACCATCCACTCGATGCCCGCCAAGAAGGTCGCCAAGACCCTCGGTCTGCTGCCGCAGTCCTCCATCGCCCCCGACGGCATCACCGTCGCCGACCTGGTGGCCCGCGGCCGCTACCCGCACCAGGGGCTGCTGCGCCAGTGGTCCCCCGAGGACGAGCGCATCGTGCAGGAGTCGATGGCCGCGACCGGCGTCGCGGAGCTGGGGGAGCGGTACGTCGACGAGCTGTCCGGCGGGCAGCGCCAGCGGGTGTGGATCGCGATGGCGCTCGCCCAGCAGACGCCGCTGCTGCTGCTCGACGAGCCGACCACCTTCCTCGACATCCAGCACCAGATCGACGTCCTCGACCTCTGCGCCGAGCTGCACGAGACCCAGGGCCGGACCCTGGTCGCCGTGCTGCACGACCTGAACCACGCCGCCCGGTACGCCACCCACCTCATCGCCGTACGCGGTGGCGAGGTCGTCGCCGAGGGCCCGCCGTCCGAGGTCGTGACCGCCGAGCTGGTCGAGCGGGTCTTCGGACTGCGCTGCCAGGTCATCGACGACCCGGAGACCGGGACGCCGCTGGTCGTGCCCGCCGGGCGGAAGGCCAGGGCCGGAAAGCCGGAGCCCGCCCTACAGAAGTGACCGCAGCCGCAGCAGATCGCGGAAGCCGGCCTCCAGCCTGACCCGGCCGGAGGCCCAGGCCTTGGCGAAGCTGAGTTCGCCGTCCACCATCGCCACGAGGTCGTCGCCCGTCATCGCCAGACGGATCTGCGCCCTGGCCGGCGGCGGGCCGTCCACCGTGTCGTGGACCTCGATCCGGCCGCTTTCGAGGCGGCCGCTGAACGTCGTGTCCAGGTCCGTGATGTGGCAGCTCAGGGTGCGGTCGAGCGCGGCGGCACCGCGGACCTCGCCGTCCGCCCGCGTGAGATTGTCCGAAAGTCTGTCCAGTGCGCTGCGGCACTGCGTGATCGTGGCCATCGTGATCGACCGTACCCCAGGGCTTCGCGGTAGCGTCGGGGGATGAACGACGTGATGCCGGAGCCGGTTCGCGAGCAGGTGCCAGAGCCCCGGCCGGAGTCCCGGGACGAGGCCGTGACCGGCACCGAGCCGGACCCCGGACTCGAACCCGCCGCGCCCGCGCCCCTCGGGGTGGAGCGCCCCTCCACCGGCCACCCCGCGGTGGACGCCCTCCTCGGCCGTCTCGCCGACGCCGACCACCTCACGGCGGACGGACACCTGGAGGTGTACGAGGATGTACACCGTGGACTGCGCCACGAGCTGACCTCGCTCGACACCGCGCGCCCCGCACCGACACCGACACCGCAGTACGACCACAGGAGCTGAACCGAACGTGGCAGGAGTGGCACGCCGCCGTCTCGACGCCGAGCTGGTACGGCGCAAGCTCGCGCGCTCCCGCGAGCACGCCGGCCAGCTGATCGCCGCGGGCCGGGTGACCGTCGGCAAGACCGTGGCGACCAAGTCCGCCACGCAGGTCGAGACCGCCGCGGCCATCGTCGTCGCCCAGGACGACGACGATCCCGACTACGTCTCACGCGGCGGCCACAAGCTGGCCGGTGCCTTCGCCGCCTTCGTACCGCGCGGGCTGAAGGTCGAGGGCCGGCGGGCGCTGGACGCGGGAGCGTCGACCGGCGGCTTCACCGACGTCCTGCTGCGGGCCGGCGCGGCGCACGTCGTCGCCGTCGACGTCGGCTACGGCCAGCTCGCCTGGTCGCTGCGGAGTGACGAGCGGGTCACCGTGAAGGACCGCACGAACGTACGGGAACTGACCCTCGACGCGATCGACGGCACACCCGTCGACCTCGTCGTCGGCGACCTCTCCTTCATCCCGCTCGGGCTCGTGCTCCCCGCCCTCGTCTCCTGCACGGCCCCCGACGCGGACCTCGTCCTGATGGTCAAGCCGCAGTTCGAGGTGGGCAAGGACCGGCTCGGCACCGGCGGAGTCGTACGCAGCCCCGAACTGCGGGCCGACGCCGTACGGAACGTGGCACGCCGGGCCGGCGAGCTCGGGCTCGGTGTCCTCGGCGTCACGGCCAGCCCCCTGCCCGGCCCCTCCGGCAACGTCGAGTACTTTCTGTGGCTGCGGGCGGGTGCGCCCGCGCTCGATCCGGCGGATGTCGACCGCGCCGTGGCGGAGGGACCTCGTTGAGCACAGGTACGCGTACCGTCTTCCTGCTCGCGCACACCGGCCGGCCGGCCGCCGTGCGCAGCGCCGAACTCGTCGTCCTCGGGCTGCTGCGCAGCGGGATCGGGGTGCGCGTACTGGAGGCGGAGGCGGCCGACCTGCCGCTGCCGCCGTCCGTCGAGATGGTGCCGGAGGCCCGCCCCGACGCCCTCGACGGCTGTGAGCTGCTCGTCGTCCTCGGCGGCGACGGGACCCTGCTGCGCGGGGCGGAGTTCTCGCGGGCGTCCGGGGTGCCGATGCTCGGCGTCAACCTGGGACGGGTCGGCTTCCTCGCGGAGGCCGAGCGCGACGATCTCGACCGCGTCGTGGACCGCGTGGTCACACGGGCGTACGAGGTCGAGGAGCGGATGACCCTCGACGTCGTCGTGTACGAGAACGGTGACGTGCTGCACCGGGACTGGGCGCTCAACGAGGCGGCCGTCCAGAAGGTGTCCCCGGAGCGGATGCTGGAGGTCGTGCTCGCGATCGACGGGCGCCCGGTGACCGGGTTCGGCTGCGACGGCGTGATCTGCGCGACTCCCACGGGCTCGACGGCGTACGCCTTCTCCGCGGGCGGACCGGTGATCTGGCCGGAGGTCGAGGCGCTGCTGATGGTCCCGATCGGGGCGCACGCGCTGTTCGCCAAGCCGCTGGTGACGACGCCGGAGTCGGTGCTCGCCGTGGAGGTGGAGCCGCACACGCCGCACGGGGTGCTGTGGTGCGACGGGCGCCGGACCGTGGAACTCCCGGCCGGTGCGCGGGTGGAGGTGCGGCGGGGAGCGGTGCCGGTACGGCTGGCCCGGCTGCACCACGCGTCGTTCACGGACCGGCTGGTGGCGAAGTTCGCCCTCCCGGTCTCCGGCTGGCGCGGCGCCCCGCACTGAGGCCCGCCGCCCACCGGACAGGCGTCCGGCGGGCACCGGCCGACGGCCACCCCCACGGGTGACAGGCACGGCGGCGACCTGCCGGTTCGGGCTGTTCGGGCAGGGGTCGTCGCACAGCGGGGGCCGGACCTCGTAAGGTCTTCCCCGTGTTGGAGGAGATGCGGATACGGTCGCTCGGGGTCATCGACGACGCGGTGGTCGAGCTGTCGCCCGGCTTCACGGCGGTGACCGGCGAGACCGGCGCGGGCAAGACCATGGTCGTCACCAGCCTGGGGCTGCTGCTCGGCGGGCGGGCCGACCCGGCGCTGGTGCGGATCGGCGCCGCGTCCGCCGTCGTCGAGGGGCGGTTCAGTGTGCCGCCGGGCGCCACGGCCGCCGTACGGGCCGAGGAGGCGGGCGCCGAGCTGGACGACGGCGCGCTGCTCGTCAGCCGCACGGTCTCGGCCGAGGGGCGCTCACGGGCCCATCTCGGCGGTCGTTCCGTGCCCGTCGGCCTGCTCGCCGAGCTCGCCGACGAACTCGTCGCCGTCCACGGCCAGACCGACCAGCAGGGCCTGCTCAAGCCGGCCCGGCAGCGCGGGGCCCTCGACCGGTACGCGGGCGACGCCGTCGCCGTCCCGCTGGCCGCGTACGGAGAGGCGTACCGGCGGCTGCGTGCCGTCGTCGCCGAGCTGGACGAGATCACGACACGCGCGCGGGAGCGGGCCCAGGAGGCCGACCTGCTGCGCTTCGGCCTCCGCGAGATCGAGGCCGTCGAACCGCGGGCCGGCGAGGACGTCGAGCTCGCCGCCGAGGCCGAACGGCTGGGCCACGCCGAAGCCCTCGCCTCCGCCGCGGCGCTGGCGCACGGCGCGCTCGCCGGGAACCCCGAGGACCCGGAGGCCGTCGACGCGACCACTCTGGTCGCCGGTGCCGGGCGCGCGCTCGACGCCGTACGGGCGCACGACCCGTCGCTCGCCGCGCTCGCGGACCGGATGGGCGAGATCTCCATCCTGCTCGCCGACGTGGCCGGGGAGCTGGCCGGGTACGCGGACGACCTGGACGCCGACCCGCGCCGGCTCGCGGCCGTCGAGGAGCGGCGCGCGGCGCTCACCCAGCTCACCCGGAAGTACGGCGAGGACGTCACCGCCGTCCTGGCGTGGGCGCAGGAGAGCGCGGCCCGGCTCACCGAGCTGGAGGGCGACGACGACCGGATCGGCGAGCTCACGGCCGAACGGGACGCCCTGCGCGCCGAGCTGTCGGTCCTCGCGCAGGCGCTCACCGACGCCCGTACGGAGGCCGCCGCCCGGTTCGCCGACGCCGTCACCGCCGAACTCGCCTCGCTGGCCATGCCCCACGCGCGCGTGTCCTTCGACATCCGGCAGACGGAGTCCGCCGACGAGGCTTCGGGGATCGAGGTCGGCGGCCGGACCGTGGCGTACGGGCCGTCCGGCGCCGACGAGGTCGAGCTGCTCCTCGCCCCGCACCCGGGCGCCCCGCCGCGGCCGATCGCCAAGGGCGCGTCGGGCGGTGAGCTGTCCCGCGTCATGCTCGCGGTCGAGGTCGTCTTCGCCGGTACGGACCCGGTGCCGACCTATCTCTTCGACGAGGTCGACGCGGGCGTCGGCGGCAAGGCGGCCGTGGAGATCGGCCGCCGCCTCGCCAAGCTCGCCAAGTCGGCGCAGGTGGTGGTCGTGACCCACCTCCCGCAGGTGGCGGCCTTCGCCGACCGCCAGCTGCTGGTGGAGAAGACCAGCGACGGCTCGGTGACCCGGTCCGGTGTCACCGTCCTGGAGGGCGAGGACCGGATCCGCGAACTGTCGCGGATGCTGGCCGGCCAGGAGGACTCCGAGACGGCACGGGCGCACGCGGAGGAGCTGCTGGCGACGGCGCGGGCGGACGTCTGAGGGGCGTACGGCGGGCGCTCGGGGCCCGGGCGGTCGGTGGCCCCGGGCGCCGTCCGCCGGTGCCTCGGACGCGGCGCTCAGGCGGTGGCCGCCGCCCGCCGCGCCGCGCGTAGGGTGGTGCGCATGATCGGCAGAGTCGGGCGGACGGCCCTCGCCTTCGGGCTCGCCGCCGGGGTGACCCGCGCGGTGTACACCGGCCTGCTCAGGCGCCGGCCCCCAGCGGGCGAGGACCGGACGCGCTGGGAGCGGACCAACCACGCGGGGCGGACCGTCGACCTGTACGCCGGACCCGCCACCGTCCTCGGCACCGCCGCCGGAATCGGCAGCGCGCCCGCCGCGTTCGCCGTGCTCGCGGCCGGAGTCTGCGGCGCGTACGACGATTTCGCGGGCGCGGGCGACGCCCGGCGCGGATTCCGGGCGCACCTCACGGCGCTGCGGGACGGCGAGGTCACCAGCGGCACCGTGAAACTCGCCGGGATCGGCGCCGCCGGTCTGGTGGCGGGTGCGCTGCTGAAGGAGCGGCCCGTCGACAAGGTGCTGGCCGGGGTCGTGATCGCCGGGACCGCGCACCTCGTCAACCTCGTGGACGTCGCGCCCGGACGGGCCGTCGTCACGGTCCTGGGCCTCGGCGCGCCCGGGCTGCTGCGCGGGACGCTCGCCGCCGCGCCGATGGGCGCCGCGGCCGCCGTCCTCGCCCACGACCTCGGCGAGCGCACCATGCTCGGCGACACGGGCGCACACGCGCTCGGCGCGGCGGTCGGCAGCGCGATCGCGGCCGGGAACGGGCGGTTCGGGCTCGCCGTCCACGCGGCCGGACTCATCGCCGCGGCGGTGTACGGAGACAAGGTCAGCGACCTCGCACGCTCACCCGTGTGAGTGATCCGATCCCGCGAGTCGACGCGTAGGGGCAGGGGAAGGACGTCGGTACGACACGGGAACGACACGGCAGTGAAGCGCCTTCGGTGCCGGAACGTGCGTACGGGCTGGCATCCTTGGGCGCGTGACACAGCTCCGTACGGTCCAAGTGCTGGGCGGCGGCAGCGCGGGCAGCAGCGCTCACGTCAGATCACTCGCCTCGGGGCTGGTGGCGAGGGGCGTGCGGGTGACCGTGTGCGCCCCGGCCGAACTCGACCGCGTCTACGACTTCGCCGGTGCCGGCGCGCGCTTCGTGCACGTGCCGCGCCGCAACGACCCCGCGACGGTCGCGGCGCTCCGCAACGCCTGCATCGGCGCGGACGTCGTGCACGCGCACGGACTGCACGCCTCGGTGCGGGCCGCTCTCGCGCTGTCGGGCACCGGAGCGCGGACCACGCCGCCGCTGGTGACGACGTGGCACACCCGCAACCACGTGGAGGGCGCGCGGGGCGGGGTGCTGCGGCTCCTGGAGCGAAGGACCGTACGGGCGGCGGCCGTTGTCCTCGGGACCTCCTCCGAGCTGGTCGAACGGGCACGGCGGCGAGGGGCGCGGGACGCGCGGCTCGCCCCGGTGACCGTGCCGGCGTCGCGGGCACCGGTCTGCCTGCACGACGGGAAGGCGCGGGCGGAGCTGGGGGCGGTGGACCGGCCGCTGCTGATGGCGGTCGGCGCGCTGGAGCCCGAGCGGGGGTACGGGATGCTCCTCGACGCGGCCCGGGTGTGGCGGGACCTCGATCCGCAGCCCCTGCTCGTGATCGCGGGGGAGGGGCGGGAGCGGGCGGCGCTGCAACGGAGGATCGAGGCCGAGGGGCTCGCGGTACGGCTGATCGGCCGCCGGGACGATGTGGCGGAGCTGCTGGCGGCGGCGGACGTGGCGGTCCTGCCCTCGCGGTGGGAGGCCCGCTCCCCGCTGGCCCAGGAGGCGCTGCGGCTGGGCGTCCCGCTGGTGGCGACGGCGGTGGGCGGCGTGCCGGAACTGGTCGGGGACGCGGCGGAGTTGGTGCCGTGGGGAGACGCGGCGGCACTGGCGGCGGCGGTGCGGGGACTGCTGGAGGACACGGACCGGCGGATGGACCTGGCGGCGGCCGGGCGGGTGCAGGCGGGGACGTGGCCGACGGAGGACGAGACGATCGCCCACGTCCTGAGCGTCTACGACGAACTGTCGGCCCGCTGAGGGCGCACCGCCGCGCCGGGCTGCTGTCGGCCCGCTGAGGGCGCATCCTCGCGCCGGACCGCCTGCCGGCCCGCTGAGCGCGCAGCGCCGCGCCGGACCGCCTACGAGGTGAGGCGTCTCGCCCGGAGTGCCAGGGAGAGCGCCAGGACCGTCTGCGGGTCGTCCAGGTCCGTGCCGAGGAGTTCGGAGATGCGGGCCAGGCGGTTGTAGAGCGTCTGGCGGTTGAGGTGGAGCTCCCGGGCCGTCTCCGCCTTGCGGCCCGCGTGGGCCAGGTACGTCTCCAGGGTCGGCAGCAGCGGCGGGCGTGAGGTGCGGTCGTGGTCGCGCAGGGGACCGATGGCGCGGTCCACGAAGGCCGCGAGGTCCGGGTGTTCGCGCAGCCGCCAGAGCAGCAGGTCGATGTCGAGGCGCCGGGCGTCGTGCCAGGGGCGGTCCGCGAGCCCCTGCGCCGCCGTGGCCGTCTCCGCCGCGTGGCGCAGGCTCGCCGACGCGGCCGCCCAGCCCCCGGCGATGCCGACCACGACCACCGGCGGGTGCGCGCCGGTGCTCGCCCAGCCGCCGCCCGGGACCGCCCCCGCCAGGCCCGCCCGTTCCACGCCCGCCCGCAGCGCCGCCGCGACCCGGTCCGCCACCGCCGTACGCTCCGACTCCGAACGCAGACCGAGCAGGAGCGGGACACGGCCCTCCACCGGGCGGACGCCCAGCAGGACCGGCACCCCGACCGACGCCAGCTCGTCCAGCACCGCCCGCGCCAGCAGCGCCCAGTTGCCGGAGGGGGAGAGCTCGGGGGCCAGCCGCATCACCACCGGCAGCAGCGGGCCGTCCCCCGGTTTGAAGCCGAGCACCCGCGCCTGCGCCGGGGCGTCCTCCGCGGTGATCCGGCCCTCCGCGAGGTCCGTCAGGAAGTCGCCCCTGCCCCGTGCCGCCAGCTCCTCCTCCTGACGTGCCTGCATGAGGACGACGGCCAGCAGGCCCGCCGCGCGCTCCGCCGCCATCCGGTGCACCGGGGAGAGCGGGCCGGAGACCGCGAGCAGGACGAGCCGCGCTCGGACCGAGCCGGTGCCCGGGCCGCCGCCGCCCGGCACGTCCACCAGGACCGCCCCCGTCGGCGGCCCCGACTCCCGCGCCGCCCGCTGCCCGCGCAGCCCGTCCCAGACCTGGAGCGGGTCCGCCGGTGCCGACTCGGCCCCGGCCGCGTACAGCAACTGGCCGTCCGCCGTCTCCAGGAAGACCGGGTTCGCCGTGAAGTCGGCCAGGATCCGCAGCACCTGCGGCACCCCGCCGCCGCCGAGCAGCGCGTCCGTGCACCGGCGGTGCACCTCCTCCGCCTGACGGAGGAGTGCGTAGTGCCCGTTCACGATCTCGGTGTGGATCTCCTCCGTCACCGCCACGAACGGCACCTCGCGGTGCAGCTGCACCAGCGGCAGGCCCGCCGCCCGCGCCGTCTCGACGATCGTGGCCGGCAGCCGCGAGAAGCGGGGACCCAGCTCCACCACCAGCGCGGCGATGCCCCGGTCCGCCAGCCTCCGTACGAACGCGCGCTGCTCCGCCGGGCGCGTACCGAGCCCCAGTCCCGTGGTCAGCAGCAGCTCACCGCCCTTGAGCAGCGACGCGATGTTCGGCACCTCGCCCGCGTGCACCCAGCGCACGGTGCGGTGCAGCCGGTCCGCGCCGGCGACGACCTCCGGGAGTCCGCCGCGCAGTCCGGGCAGTTCCAGCGCCCGCCGCACAGTGATCCCGCCCTGATTGTCCATGGCCGGACGCTACCTGGCGGCGATGTTCCGGCGACATCACCCGGCGGTTTCACGATCGGACAGATCGTCCGTCCCGTTGACAACTCGTCGCCTCGATCGGCCAATTGTGCGACCGCATGTCGATTGTGGCGTACGTCACTACGGAGGATGCTCTCCCGCCATGGCAGAGAACTCCACCCCTGGCTCCACCCCTGGCTCCACCCCGGGCTCCCCTCCTGAGGTGCACCGGCTGAAGGCGAACTCGGTCGGCCTCGTCGGCGTCGTCTTCATGGCCGTCGCGACCGCCGCGCCGATCACGGCGATGACCGGAAACCTTCCCATCGCGGTCGGCTTCGGCAATGGCACCGGTGCCCCCGCCGGCTATCTCTTCGCGACGCTCGTCCTCACCGTCTTCTCGGTCGGCTACGTCGCCATGGCCAAACGGATCACCGCCGCCGGAGCCTTCTACGGCTACATCTCGCACGGCCTCGGCCGGATCGCCGGCATGGCCTCGGGCATGCTCGCCGTCCTCGCGTACATCGTCTTCGAGGCATCGATCGTCGGCGTGTTCGCCTACTTCACCCAGACGACCGTCGCCGATCAGCTCGGTGTGGACCTGCCGTGGATCGTGTACGCGGCGGGCATGCTCGCCGTCACCGCCGTCCTCGCGTACTTCGACATCAACCTGACCGCCAAGGCCCTCGGCGTCATGCTCATCGCCGAGATCGCGGTCCTCTTCGCCGTCGCCACCGCCGTCCTGATCGCCGGCGGCGGCCCCGACGGCATCCCGGTCGAACCCCTCAACCCCGCGAACGCCTTCACCGGCGCCTCCGCCGGCCTCGGACTCTTCTTCGCCTTCTGGTCCTGGGTCGGCTTCGAGTCGACCGCGATGTACGGCGAGGAGTCCCGCGACCCCAAGCGGGTCATCCCGCGCGCCACCCTCGTCTCCGTCGTCGGCGTCGGCCTCTTCTACATCTACGTCTCCTGGATGACGATCGCCGGCAACGGGCTCTCCGGCTCCGTGAAGCTGTCGTCCTCCGCCACGCCCCTCGACCTCTTCTTCGCCCCCACCCAGTCCTTCATCGGCGCCTGGGCCGTCGACGCCTTCCAGTGGCTGCTGCTCACCGGCTCCTTCGCCTGCGGCATGGCCTTCCACCAGTGCGCCTCGCGCTATCTCTACGCCATCGGCCGCGAGGGCTTCCTCCACCCCGCCCTCGGCCGGACGCACGCCAGGCACGGCTCGCCGTACATCGCCTCCTACGTCCAGAGCGCCATCGCCGTCACCCTCGTCGGCGCCTTCTGGCTCACCGGCCAGGACCCCTACATCCACCTCTACACGCTGCTCGCCATCCTCGGCACGATGGCGATCCTCATCGTCCAGACGCTCTGCTCCTTCGCCGTCATCGGGTACTTCCGCAAGAACCACCCCGAGGACCGGCACTGGTTCAAGACCCTCACCGCGCCGCTGCTCGGCGGTGTCGGGATGACCGCCGTGGTCGTCCTGCTGATCATCAACATGGAGACCGCGGCGGGTCTCGCCGCCGACTCGCTCTTCTTCAAGGCGATCCCGTGGATCGTCGGAGCGGTCTTCTTCGGCGGCCTCGGCCTCGGCCTCCACCTCAAGGCCAGGCGGCCCGAGCGCTACGAGATCATCGGCCGGATCGTCCTGGAGGACGCCGCCGAACGCGCCGACGAGCCCGAGCGGCCGGCCCCCGCACCCGCCCCCGTCACCACCCAGAGCTGATCCCTCCCACCTCTCCAGGAGCGTCCCATGGCACGCACCAACCCGATGCACCTCCTTAAGCGCCTCGCCGCCGAGCACGCCGACGCCCGACGGCTGGACATCCCCGTCGACGAACTGCGGGGGATGAGGGCCGACGCGCTCGGCCGCCGGTCCCTCCTCAGATACGCCGCCGCCGCGGGGCTCACGGCCGGCGTCGGCGTCTCCGGCGCCCCCGCGACCGCCCACGCCGCCACCCCCGACCCCAAGGCCAGGACCACCGCCCGGATCGCCGTCGTCGGCGCCGGCATCTCCGGCCTCACCGCCGCCCTCACCCTCCAGGACGCGGGACTGCGCCCCACCCTCTACGAGGCCGACCCCTCCCGGGTCGGCGGCCGGATGTGGACCCAGCGGGACCACTGGGCGTACGGGCAGACCTCCGAGATCGGCGGCGAGCTCATCGACACCGGCCACAAGAAGATGCTGGAGCTCTGCCGCCGCTTCGACCTCCGCGTGGAGGACTTCCTCGGCGGCGGACCGACCGGAGCCGAGGAGGTCCTCTGGTTCAACGGCACCTACTACCCCCGCCACCAGGCCGACGAGGACTTCAAGGCCGTCTACCAGTCGCTCCACCGCGACCTGCAGGAAGCGGGCGAGGTCATGTGGAACCAGACCACCCCGACCGGCACCGCACTCGACAACATGTCGATATACGAATGGATCGAGTCCCGGGTCCCCGGCGGGCACTCCTCACCCCTGGGCCGGTTCATCGACGTCGCCTACAACGTCGAGTACGGCGCCGACACCACCGAACAGTCCTCGCTCGCCCTGGTCCTGCTCATGGGCTACCAGACCAATCCGGGCCACTTCAACGTCTGGGGGCTGTCCAACGAGCGCTACCACATCACCGGCGGGAACGACCGGCTCCCCCACGCCATCGCCGGGGCCCTCGCCCCCGGGACCCTGCGCCACGGCTGGTCCCTGACCGCCGTACGGGCCAACGCGGACGGCACGCAGACGCTCACCTTCACCGAGGCCGGCGCCACCCGGACGGTCACCGCCGACCACACGGTCCTCTGCGTCCCCCTGCCGATCCTCAAGCGACTCGACCTCACCCAGGCCGGGTTCGACCCCCTGATGAAGAACCTGCTGCGGGACGCGCGCATGGGCTACTGCACCAAGCTCAACATGCAGTTCGCCACCCGCCCCTGGCGCGGCACCGGTGCCTGGCCGGGCGTCTCGGCCGGGGACTGCTTCACCGACACCGACGTCCAGCAGACCTGGGACACCACCAAGATCCAGGGCGGCACGGGAGGCATCCTCATCCAGTACGGCGGCGGCAGCCTCGCCAAGGCCCTCACCCCGGCCGGGCCCTTCTCCACCGAGTCGGACCCGTACGTACGGGACCTGGTGACCCGTCACCTCAAGGGCGTCGACGCCTTCTTCCCGGGCACCTCCAAGGCGTACACGGGCCGCGCCCAGCTCTCCGCCTGGCACCGCAACCCGTACACGCTCGGCGCGTACTCCTGCTGGCCGGTCGGCTATGTGCACCGGTACGCCGGGTACGAGGGCACCGCCCAGGGCAACGTCCACATCGGCGGTGAGCACTGCAGCTACGACTTCCAGGGCTTCATGGAAGGCGGCGCCACCGAGGGCGAGCGGGCCGCGCGGGAGGTGATCGACGCCCTGAGGTGACCGACACTTCCGAGCCGGCCACCGGGCGGCCGCCCCCTCGCACCTCCGGGGGCGGCCGCCCCGCCGACTCCTGACCTGCGGGGTCAGCCTCCGTACGCCCCGCTCGCCGTCAGCCGCAGCGCGGTGTCGATCAGCGGAACATGGCTGAACGCCTGCGGGAAGTTCCCCACCTGGCGCTTGAGCCTCGGGTCCCACTCCTCCGCGAGCAGCCCCAGGTCGTTGCGGAGCGAGAGCAGCTTCTCGAACAGCTGGCGCGCCTCGTCCACCCGGCCGATCATCGCCAGGTCGTCCGCGAGCCAGAACGAGCAGGCGAGGAACGCGCCCTCGTCGCCCTCCAGACCGTCGACGCCCGCCTCCTCGCCGGCGGTCGGGTAGCGCAGCACGAAACCGTCCTCCGTGGACAGCTCCCGCTGGATCGCCTCGATCGTGCCGATGACCCGCTTGTCGTCCGGCGGCAGGAAGCCCATCTGCGGAATCAGCAGCAGCGAGGCGTCCAGCTCCTTGGAGCCGTACGACTGCGTGAACGTGTTCCGCTCCTTGTCGTAGCCCTTCTCGCAGACGTCACGGTGGATGTCGTCGCGCAGCTCGCGCCAGCGCTCCAGCGGGCCGTCGGCGTCCCCGGACTCGATCAGCTTGATCGTGCGGTCGACCGCCACCCAGGCCATCACCTTGGAGTGCACGAAGTGACGGCGCGGGCCGCGCACCTCCCAGATGCCCTCGTCAGGCTGGTCCCAGTGGGTCTCCAGGTAGCGGATCAGCTTCAGCTGGAGCAGCGAGGCGTAGTCGTTGCGCGACAGTCCCGTCATGTGCGCCAGGTGCAGGGCCTCGGTGACCTCGCCGTACACATCCAGCTGGAGCTGGTTGGCCGCCCCGTTGCCGACCCGCACGGGTCCGGAGTTCTCGTACCCGGGCAGCCAGTCCAGCTCCGCCTCGCCGAGCTCGCGCTCGCCCGCGATGCCGTACATGATCTGCAGGTTCTCCGGGTCGCCGGCGACCGCGCGCAGCAGCCAGTCCCGCCAGGCGCGGGCCTCCTCGCGGTAACCGGTGCGCAGCATCGACGACAGCGTGATCGCCGCGTCGCGCAGCCAGGTGTAGCGGTAGTCCCAGTTGCGGACGCCACCGATCTCCTCCGGCAGGGAGGTGGTCGGCGCGGCGACGATCCCGCCGGTCGGCGCGTACGTCAGCGCCTTCAGCGTGATCAGCGAACGGACCACCGCCTCGCGGTAGGGGCCGTGGTACGTGCAGTGCGCGACCCACTCGCGCCAGAAGTCGACCGTCGCCTCCAGCGCACCCTCCGGGTCCGGCAGGGCGGGCGGCTCCTTGTGCGAGGGCTGCCAGCTGATCGTGAAGGTGATCCGCTCACCGGCCGTGACGGTGAAGTCGGAGTACGTGGTCAGGTCCTTGCCGTGGGTCTCGATCTCGGTGTCGAGCCACACCGAGTCGGGGCCGGCGACGGCGACCGTGCGGTCCCCGACCTTGTGCACCCACGGCACCACGCGTCCGTAGCTGAACCGCATCCGCAGCGCCGAGTGCATGGGCACGCGTCCGGTGACGCCCTCCACCACCCGGATCAGCTGGGGCGCCCCGTCACGCGGCGGCATGAAATCGGTCACCCTGACCGTGCCGCGCGGTGTGTCCCACTCGGATTCCAGGATGAGCGAGTCTCCGCGGTAACGGCGCCGGTCGGCCGGCGGCGGGGTGGCGCCGTCCGCGACGGCGGGCGCGACGCGCCAGAAACCGTGTTCCTCCGTCCCGAGAAGGCCCGCGAAGACGGCATGCGAGTCGAAGCGTGGGAGGCAGAGCCAGTCGACGCTGCCGTCCCGGCAGACCAGTGCGGCGGTCTGCATGTCTCCGATGAGTGCGTAATCCTCGATGCGCCCGGCCACGTGCAATCTCCAGTCGAACGGCCACGTCCGCCCCGCGGGGCGCTTCCTACAGAATGGTGCCAGCAGTCAAGGGGTCGTTGACGAGCTCCGGCTTCCCGGTTGACTTGCGGGGTGCTGCCGATGGCCGGTCCGGCTCGGCAGGGAGTGTCCGAGCAGGATACGACGGACCGCGGGCAGCTGCGGCTACGTACGGGTAACGGCGTTGCGCCGAACGGGTGAGGCCGCCGTGACCTGTGGTGTAGCCGTGCGTATACGCCCGAGTGCCCCGTGTGGCCGGAAGCGGTCTCCCTTCGTCGCTGATACCCTGGTACCCCGTGGACCGGTGGGAAACGGTGAAAGCCGAGGCCCCCGAAACCGCAGCGACGGCACCCCCCGATTCTTCCGGAGGGGACGCCGGAACGCACTTCCAGAACGCGACCACGGGAGCCCCCTCTTGGCGATGCCGCCCAAAACCACGACGACCAAGCACATCTTCGTCACCGGGGGTGTCGCCTCCTCCCTCGGCAAGGGCCTGACCGCCTCCAGCCTGGGTGCGCTCCTCAAGGCGCGCGGCCTTCGGGTCACGATGCAGAAGCTCGACCCGTACCTGAACGTCGACCCCGGCACGATGAACCCGTTCCAGCACGGCGAGGTGTTCGTCACCAACGACGGCGCCGAGACCGACCTGGACATCGGCCACTACGAGCGCTTCCTCGACGTCGACCTCGACGGCTCGGCCAACGTCACCACCGGCCAGGTCTACTCCCAGGTCATCGCCAAGGAGCGGCGCGGCGAGTACCTCGGCGACACCGTCCAGGTCATCCCGCACATCACCAACGAGATCAAGTCCCGGATCCGCCGGATGGCGACCGACGACGTGGACGTCGTCATCACGGAGGTCGGCGGCACGGTCGGCGACATCGAGTCGCTGCCGTTCCTGGAGACCGTCCGCCAGGTCCGCCACGAGGTCGGCCGCGACAACGTCTTCGTCGTGCACATCTCGCTGCTGCCCTACATCGGCCCGTCCGGCGAGCTGAAGACCAAGCCGACCCAGCACTCGGTCGCCGCCCTGCGCAACATCGGTATCCAGCCGGACGCGATCGTGCTGCGCGCCGACCGTGACGTCCCCACCGCCATCAAGCGCAAGATCTCGCTGATGTGCGACGTGGACGAGGCCGCCGTCGTCGCCGCCATCGACGCCAAGTCGATCTACGACATCCCGAAGGTGCTGCACACCGAGGGTCTGGACGCGTACGTCGTGCGCAAGCTCGACCTGCCGTTCCGTGACGTGGACTGGTCCACCTGGGACGACCTGCTCGACCGTGTGCACAACCCCGAGCACGAGGTCACCGTCGCGCTCGTCGGCAAGTACATCGACCTGCCCGACGCGTACCTCTCCGTCACCGAGGCCATGCGGGCCGGCGGCTTCGCGAACAAGGCCCGGGTCAAGGTCAAGTGGGTCACCTCCGACGACTGCAAGACCCCGGCGGGCGCGAAGAAGCAGCTCGGCGACGTCGACGGGATCCTGATCCCCGGCGGCTTCGGCGACCGCGGTGTGAGCGGCAAGGTCGGCGCGATCCAGTTCGCCCGCGAGAACAAGGTGCCGCTGCTGGGCATCTGCCTCGGTCTGCAGTGCATCGTGATCGAGGCCGCGCGGAACCTGGCCGACATCCCCGAGGCGAACTCGACCGAGTTCGACCCGGCGACCGCCCACCCCGTCGTCTCGACGATGGAGGAGCAGCTCGCGTACGTCGAGGGCGCCGGAGACCTGGGCGGAACGATGCGCCTGGGCCTGTACCCGGCGAAGCTCGCCGAGGGCTCCGTGGTGCGCGAGGTCTACGCCGACCAGCCGTACGTCGAGGAGCGCCACCGCCACCGCTACGAGGTGAACAACGCCTACCGCGCGGAGCTGGAGAAGAAGGCGGGCCTCGTCTTCTCGGGCACCTCCCCGGACAACAAGCTCGTCGAGTACGTCGAGTACCCGCGCGAGGTGCACCCCTACCTGGTCGCCACGCAGGCCCACCCGGAGCTGCGCTCGCGTCCGACGCGTCCGCACCCGCTCTTCGCCGGCCTGGTCAAGGCTGCCGTCGAGCGGCAGCAGCAGGCGCGCGGGACGGGCGAGTGAGCCCCACCGGTTAACGTTGCCGGGGTACGGACCCTCAGGGATTCCGTACCCCGGTTTCTTGTGTGTGGGAGGACTCAGATGGAGCTGCTGGACACCCCGGAGGAGTGGCAGGTCGTCGCGACGACGACCCCCTTCCAGGGCAACAAGACGAGTGTCCGCGCGGACGACGTGGTCATGCCGAACGGCACGGTCGCCCGCCGCGACTACCAGGTCCACCCCGGCTCGGTCGCGGTCGTCGCCCTGGACGAGCGGGACCGCGTCCTGGTGCTGAAGCAGTACCGGCACCCCGTGCGGATGAAGCTGTGGGAGATCCCCGCCGGCCTCCTCGACGTGCCGGGGGAGAACCCGCTCCACGCGGCGCAGCGTGAGCTGTACGAGGAGGCGCACGTCAAGGCCGAGGACTGGCGGGTCCTGACCGACGTCTACACGACGCCGGGCGGCTGCGACGAGGCGGTACGGATCTTCCTGGCGCGCGAGCTGTCCGAGGCGGACGGCGAGCGCTTCGAGGTCTCCGAGGAGGAGGCCGACATGGAGCTGGCCCGAATCCCGCTGGACGAGCTGGTCCGCGGTGTCCTCGCGGGGGAGCTGCACAACAACTGCCTGGTGGTCGGCGTCCTCTCGGCGTCGGCCGCCCGCACCGGCGAGGGTTTCGACGCCCTCCGTCCGGCGGACTCCCCCTGGCCCGCCCGCCCCTTCGAGGCGTAGTCCTGTCCGGACAGGCACCAGCCCTCCGGGTGGTGGCCGGTTCCTCCGGGGGGCGGCCGGTCTGACGATCTGCTGATCCGATCGGGGGATGTGTCCGCCGCGCTCCGCCGGGTCGGGGCCATGCCCTGAACTACGCTCGGGATCGCCCGTGCGGAGACCCCCGCGGGCTCGGCTCGTGCGCAGGTGGACGGGAGCGTGGCCCGTGACGGATCAGGCGGTGACAGCGGGCGGGGTACGGCAGTTCTTCGGGCGGCAGCGGGAGTTGAAGGCCCTGCGCGCCGACATCGAACGGACCGGGCTCGACACCCTGGCCGGCCGCAAAGCCCCCAGCGCACGCGTGCTCCTCATCGCCGGGCGACCGGGCTCCGGGCGGACCACCCTCGCGGAGGAGCTCGTCGCCGGCCTCGGCGACCGGTACCCGGACGGGGTGTTCCGCGCCCGGCTCACCGAGCCGGGCGGCGCCCCCGTCCCCACGGCGCGGGTGGCCCGGGGCCTGCTCCAGGACCTGGGGGTCGACGATCCCCCCGGCGCCGCCGAGGACGAACTGACCGGACTGGTCCGGCAGGCCCTCGCCGGCCGGCGCACCGTCCTCGTCCTCGACGACGCCGTCGACGCCGAGCAGGTCGACCCGCTGATCCCGGACAACCCCGACGCCCTCGTCGTCGCCGTCGCCAAGGGGCCCCTCACCGGAATCCCGGACGTCCGCCCCTGCACGCTCGGCGGCCTCGAACCCAAGTCCGCCATCGAGCTGATCACCACCTTCACCGGCTCGGTCCGGGTCACCGTCGACCCGCAGGCCGCCGAGACCCTCGCCGAGGAGTGCGGCGGTCTGCCCGCCGCCGTGGTGCTCGCGGGCGGCTGGCTCGCCGCCCGCCCCAAGGCGTCCGTCGCCGATCTCGCCAAGCGGCTGCGAGCCCTCTCCGGCGATCCGCTCACCCGCGCCTTCCGGCTGGTGCACGACTCCCTGCCCCAGCCGGCGGCGCGGATACTGCGATTCCTCTGCCTCGCCCCGCTCGGCCGCGCCGACGCCCACACCGCCTCCGCGCTGGCCGGCTGCTCGGTCTCCGCCGCCGCCACCACGCTCGCCGACCTCCTCGCCCTGGGTCTGGTCACGGAAGAAGAGGACGGGCAGTACGAGGTGCCCGGGCATCTCGTTCCCCTCCTGCGCGCCGAGACGGAGGAGCGCGACCGGCCCGCCGAGGTGGAGCTGGCCCGGGCCAGGATGCTGGAGCGGACCGTACGCCTCCTCCAGTCCTGCCGGGCCGTCACCGAGCCCGAGGGCTCCACCGCCCGCCAGAAGCTCGCCGGCCTGCCGCGCGCCCTGCGGTTCCCGAGCGCGGCCGCCGCCGCCGCATGGCTGGACCGCCGCCGGCCCGTCCTGCTCGCCTCCGCCCGCCTCGCGGTCGCCGACGGAGAGCTCGACACGCTGGCCCGCCGCCTGGTCGCCGCCCTGGTCAAGGCGGAGACGGCGCACCGGGGGGCCGAGGCGGCGGCGCCCGACCTGTACGGACTGCATCAGCTGGTCCTGGACGTGGCCGAGCGGCGCGGACTGCACCGGGAGCGGGCGGCGGCCCTGCTGAATCTGGCCGATCTCGACGCCAGGACCGGCCGGACCCGGGACGCGCTGGTCCGCTACCGGACCGCTCTGGACGCCGGACGGGCCGCGAACGACCCGTACGCGATCGGCAGGGCGATGGAATCCGTAGGCGGTTCCTACCAGGAGCTGGGGGACTGGCAGCGGGCCGGCGACTGGTACGGCCGCGCGCTCGCCCAGCGCCTCGCCCGCGACGAGCGGGCCGACCAGGCCCGGCTGTACGCGCGGCTCGGCGCGGTGCACACCTACGCGGGCCGCTACGGCGAGGCCCTGCGGAACTGGCGCGCCGCCGCCGCGGGCTATCGCCGCCAGGCCGATCTCCCCGGCTACGCGCGGGCGTTGAGCGAGGCGGCCCGGGTCCAGGAGTACGCCGGACGGCCCCAGGAATCCCTGCGGACCTGCGAGGAGGCGGTGGAGTGGGCCCGGCGCGCCCAGGACGTGCGCCTCCAGGCGGCGCTTCAGCTGCGGCTGGCCGACACCCTCGACCGGCTCGGCGACCCCGCCGCCGCCCGCCTGCACCGCTCAGCTGCCGAAAGACTCCTTGGAACCGAGGCTTCCGCCTACGAAATCCGCAGTGCTCCTCTCGAAGATTAATGCTTTGCAAGGCTAGACAGCGGGAACTCCTTCATTAGACTGGGTGCGCCGCGTTCGATCGCGGTCTGTCCCGGTGCGCCATGGTGCAGCCGGGTATGTATCGCATTGCCCCCAGTTATCCCCCTGATTCAAGGACCGTGATCGACGATGAAGGTCGGCATCCCCCGCGAGGTCAAGAACAACGAGTTCCGCGTGGCCATCACCCCTGCCGGTGTCCACGAGCTCGTCCGCAACGGCCACCAGGTCTTCGTCGAGCAGAACGCCGGTGTCGGCTCCTCGATCACGGACGAGGAGTACGTCTCGGCCGGTGCGCAGATCCTGTCCACCGCCGACGAGGTCTGGGCCACGGCCGACCTGCTGCTCAAGGTCAAGGAGCCCATCGCGGAGGAGTACCACCGCCTCCGCAAGGACCAGACCCTCTTCACCTACCTGCACCTCGCCGCCTCCCGCGAGTGCACGGACGCCCTGCTCGCCTCCGGCACCACCGCGATCGCGTACGAGACCGTCGAGACCGCGAACCGCGCGCTGCCGCTGCTCGCCCCGATGTCCGAGGTCGCGGGCCGGCTGGCCCCGCAGGTCGGCGCCTACCACCTGATGCGCTCGGTCGGCGGCCGCGGCGTCCTGCCCGGCGGCGTCCCCGGCACCCACGCCGGCGAGTGCGTCGTCATCGGCGGCGGCGTCTCCGGCTGGAACGCCACCCAGATCGCCGTCGGCATGGGCTTCCACGTCACCCTGCTCGACCGTGACATCAACAAGCTCCGCGAGGCCGACAAGATCTTCGGCACCAAGGTGAAGACGATCGTCTCCAACGCCTACGAGCTGGAGAAGGCCGTCGTCGAGGCCGACCTCGTCATCGGCGCCGTCCTCATCCCGGGAGCCAAGGCCCCGAAGCTGGTCACCAACGAGCTCGTCGCCAAGATGAAGCCCGGAAGTGTCCTTGTCGACATCGCCATCGACCAGGGCGGCTGCTTCGAGGACTCCCACCCGACCACCCACGCCGAGCCGACCTTCCAGGTCCACAACTCGGTCTTCTACTGCGTCGCCAACATGCCGGGCGCGGTGCCGAACACCTCCACGTACGCCCTCACCAACGCCACGCTTCCCTACATCGTGTCGCTGGCGAACAACGGCTGGGTCGAGGCGCTGCGCCGCGACTCCGCGCTGGCCCTGGGCCTCAACACCCATGACGGCAAGGTCGTTTACAAGGAGGTCGCCGAGGCCCACGGTCTCGAGCACCTGGAGCTGAACAGCCTGCTGGGCTGACCTCCGCCGCGGCGCCGTCAATGCGCGCCGTCAACTCACGCATCCGGCCGGACCTTGTGCACAAGGGTCCGGCCGGATGTGTGTCCGGCCACTTCGAGGCCCCTGTTCAACTCGCCTCGAACGTAACCCTTTAACCGATTCGCACACCCCTGAAACGTGTGGATGCGTGGCTGCGCGCCCTTGACAGAGGGGTGTTCGGTTGCCGACACATCGGGGCGGGTCCGGCGGATTGTGTTGCTGCGGAGCGGTGACACGCCATAGAGTCGCCAACCGTCGGCATGGTGCCACGCTGACCTATCGATAAATGTTCCTGGTCACATCCAAGGAGGTAAGACGACTTGTGAATGAGTCGACATTTACTCCCGGGGGTGGACAGCCAGGAAACCCTGTCGGCTCCGTCGCTGTCCGAACTTTCGCGACACATCAGCCCATGACGACAGCCCACACGATGAAGATGATGGACGGCCTACACGTGAACGCCACGGCCGGCAACGAGAGTGGCCGAGAGTCCACCCACTTCGCCGCCTACGACGAGGTGCCCGAGGGGCACTTCTACGACCCCGACGCCGAGTACGAGCCCGACCCGGAGTACGCGGCCACCCTCGCACCCGACGCTGCCCGACAGCGCCGCGAGCGGATCGGCCCCACCGGACGGCCCCTGCCGTACTTCCCGATCCCGGGCCCGTTGACCGACCACGGACCCGCGAAGATCATCGCGATGTGCAACCAGAAGGGCGGCGTCGGCAAGACCACGTCGACCATCAACCTGGGCGCCGCGCTCGCGGAGTACGGACGGCGGGTGCTGCTCGTCGACTTCGACCCGCAGGGAGCCCTGTCGGTCGGTCTCGGCGTGAACCCGATGGAGCTCGACCTCACCGTCTACAACCTGCTCATGGAGCGGGGCATGTCGGCGGACGAGGTACTGCTCAAGACCGCCGTGCCCAACATGGACCTGCTGCCCAGCAATATCGATTTGTCTGCGGCTGAGGTGCAGTTGGTCAGCGAGGTCGCGCGCGAGTCCACGCTCCAGCGCGCCCTGAAGCCGCTGATGAACGACTACGACTACATCGTGATCGACTGTCAGCCGTCGCTCGGTCTGCTCACCGTGAACGCGCTGACGGCGGCTCACAAGGTCATCGTGCCGCTGGAGTGCGAGTTCTTCGCGCTGCGCGGTGTGGCCCTGCTGACCGAGACGATCGAGAAGGTCCAGGAGCGGCTCAACCCCGAGCTGGAGCTCGACGGCATCCTCGCCACGATGTACGACTCCCGGACCGTGCACAGCCGTGAGGTCCTCGCGCGCGTCGTCGAGGCCTTCGACGACCACGTGTACCACACGGTGATCGGCCGGACCGTGCGCTTCCCGGAGACCACGGTCGCCGGCGAGCCGATCACCACGTACGCCTCGAACTCCGTGGGCGCCGCCGCCTACCGCCAGCTCGCCAGGGAGGTGCTCGCCCGGTGTCACGCCGAGTGAGTCTGCCCGGCGCCGACGAACTGTTCCGTACGACCGGGGGGATGGCGCTCCAGGCGTCGTCGCCGCGCAGGGGCGAGGCCCGGGTGCCGGCGCCGGCGGGCGAGAGCGACACGGGCGCGGCGGAGGGCTCCGGGGAGCACACGACGGCGTCCTCGGAGACGGCGGAGCCGCGGGCCCGGACGGCCGAGCCCGCGGAACCCGCGCCGCCGGTGAAGTCCGCGTCGCCGGTCGCCCCGGCGGCACGCCGGCGGGGCCGTTCGCCGAACCGGCGGCCGAGCGGGCGTGAGCGGCACGACGAGAAGATCACCGTCTATGTCTCCGCCGAGGAGCTGATGGACCTGGAACACGCGCGTCTGGTGCTCAGGGGTGAGCACGGTCTCGCCGTGGACCGGGGCCGGATCGTCCGCGAGGCGGTCGCGGTGGTCCTGGCGGACCTGGAGTCCCGGGGCGACGCGAGCATCCTCGTGCGGCGCCTGCGCGGTCGCTGAGGGTAGCCTGCGGCTGCCGCACCCCTGCTCCTCCCTGGACCCCGATGCCCCCGCCCCCCGCCGAGACGTCCCGCCCGCCCCGCCGCACCCTGGGGCGCGGCCCGGGGACGCCTCCGGCGGGCGCGCCGGACCGGACCGTCGAGCCCGCGCCCGAGCCCCCGCCCGGCCCCGCCGACGACCGGGCCCCGGCGGCGCCGGGCGCGGCCTTCGAGGACCGCCCGCCGACCCCGGACGAGACCCCGGCGGAGAGGGCGCCGGCCCCCGGCGCCGCCGAGGACTCCCCCGAGGACTCCGCCGAGGACGCTCCCGCTCCCGACGGCGGCCGGTTCACCGTCCGGCTGGCGAACTTCGAGGGCCCCTTCGACCTCCTGCTCCAGCTCATCTCGAAGCACAAGCTCGACGTCACCGAGGTCGCACTCTCCAAGGTCACCGACGAGTTCATGGCGCACATCCGGGCCATGGGTCCCGACTGGGACCTCGACCAGACCACCGAGTTCCTCGTCGTCGCCGCCACGCTGCTCGATCTCAAGGCCGCCCGGCTGCTGCCCGCCGCCGAGGTCGAGGACGAGGCCGACCTCGCCCTCCTGGAGGCCCGGGACCTGCTCTTCGCCAGGCTCCTGCAGTACCGCGCGTACAAGCGGATCGCCGACATCTTCGCCGAGCGGTGGGAGGCCGAGGGCAGGAGGTACCCCCGTACCGTCGGCCTGGAACCGCACCACGCCGAGCTGCTCCCCGAGGTCGTCATCAGCATCGGCGCCGAGGGCTTCGCCAAGCTCGCCGTCAAGGCCATGCAGCCCAGGGCCAAGCCCCAGGTGTACGTCGACCACATCCACGCCCCCCTCGTCAGCGTCCGCGAACAGGCCGAGGTCGTCGTCGCCCTGCTCAAGGAGCGCGGCACCGTCACCTTCCGCGAGCTCGCCCAGGGAGCCGAGGACACCCTGACGGTCGTCGCCCGCTTCCTCGCCCTCCTGGAGCTGTACCGCGAGAGGGCCATCGCCCTCGAACAGCAGGACGCCCTCGGCGAACTCACCGTCACCTGGGCCGGTGCCGGTGAAGTCCGCGTCACCGACGAGTTCGATCAGGAAACGGAGGCCCCGGCGTGAGCGACCTCAAGCCCTCCCTCGAAGCCGTCCTCATGGTCGTCGACGAGCCCGCCACCGAGGAGCACCTCGCCAAGATCCTCGACGTGCCCCGCCGCGAGGTCGGCGACGCCCTGCGCGAGCTCGCCGACGAGTACACCGCCCAGGGCCGCGGCTTCGAGCTGCGCCTGGTCGCGGGCGGCTGGCGGTTCTACACCCGGGCGGAGTACGCCGGCGCCGTCGAGGCCTTCGTCCTGGACGGCCAGCAGGCCCGGCTCACCCAGGCCGCCCTGGAGACCCTCGCCGTCGTCGCGTACCGCCAGCCGGTCAGCCGTTCCCGCGTCTCCGCGGTCCGCGGGGTCAACTGCGACGGGGTCATGCGGACCCTCCTCCAGCGCGGTCTGGTGGAGGAGGCGGGCGCGGAACCCGAAACAGGTGCGATCCTGTACAGGACGACGAACTACTTTCTGGAGCGGATGGGCCTGCGCGGCCTGGACGAGCTCCCCGAGCTCGCGCCCTTCCTCCCCGAGGCGGACGCGATCGAGGCGGAGACGCTGGAAGGGGTTCCGTCGTTCGACCCGGACGCAGACGACAGGACGACGAAAGACTGATGCGAAGCAGCAGCGGCAGGAACAGCAGCGGAAACAACGGCGGGAGCCGTGGTGGCAACAGCGGCGGCCGCGGCGGCAGCAGCGGCGGCAGCGGCGGCGGACGCGGTGGTCACCGCGGCGCCGGCAACAGCCGCGACGACAAGCCGGGCGGCGGCCGCCCGCGCAACCCGCGCCCCGAGGAGCGTCGCTACGACGTGGGTGGCACCGGCGGTCCGTCCGACGCCCCGAAGAAGGGTCGCGGCGCCGCGGCCCGCGGGGGCGCCAAGGGCGGCCCGAAGGCCCCCCAGGGCAACCCGCCCCGTCGCGGCCCGCACGGCCAGCGGCAGGCCCCGGCTCGCTCGCGCGAGCTCGACGCCAAGATCGAGCAGCGCAACCGCGACCGGTACGCGGACCGGCCCGAGATCAAGACCCCGAAGACCTTCCCGGGCGCGGAGCAGGAGGGTGAGCGGCTGCAGAAGGTGCTCGCCCGCGCCGGCATGGGCTCCCGCCGTGCCTGCGAGGAGCTGATCGAGCAGGCCCGCGTCGAGGTCAACGGCGAGATCGTCCTGGAGCAGGGCAAGCGCGTCGACCCGGAGAAGGACGAGATCAAGGTCGACGGCCTGACCGTCGCGACCCAGTCGTACCTCTTCTTCGCCCTGAACAAGCCCGCCGGTGTCGTCTCCACCATGGAGGACCCCGACGGTCGTCAGTGCCTCGGCGACTACGTCAACAACCGTGAGACCCGGCTCTTCCACGTCGGCCGGCTCGACACCGAGACCGAGGGCATCATCCTGCTCACCAACCACGGTGAGCTGGCCCACCGCCTCACGCACCCGAAGTACGGCGTGAAGAAGACCTACCTGGCCGCCATCACGGGCCCCCTGCCGCGAGAGGTCGGCAAGCGGCTCAAGGAGGGCATCCAGCTGGAGGACGGCTACGCCCGCGCCGACCACTTCCGCGTGGTGGAGCAGACCGGCAAGAACTACCTGGTCGAGGTCACCCTGCACGAGGGCCGCAAGCACATCGTGCGCCGCATGCTGTCCGAGGCCGGCTTCCCGGTGGAGAAGCTGGTCCGCACGGCCTTCGGCCCGATCGGGCTCGGTGACCAGAAGTCCGGCTGGCTGCGCCGGCTGACCAACACCGAGGTCGGCATGCTGATGAAGGAAGTCGGCATGTAGCCGCGTCGCCGCACGACGAGAGGAAGCCCGTGACCGCATGGCGGTCACGGGCTTCCTCGTTGCCGTCGACGCCCCTTCGCACTTGTGGGCGAACCTCCCGACCTTTATAGTCAAAATGACTCTTAAGGAGGCGGGCGTGAGCCTCGCGAGCTTTCTCGAACCCCTGCGGCAGCCGCTCGTCACCGTCCTGGACACCCCGGTCAGCTGGACCGAGGTCCTCGGCTTCGGCAGCGGAGCGCTCTGCGTCTGGCTCGTCGCCCGCCAGCACATCGCCAACTGGCCCATCGGCATCGCCAACAGCCTCTTCTTCATCCTGCTCTTCGCACAGGCGGGGCTCTACGCCGACGCCGGCCTCCAGATCGTCTTCATCACCCTCGCCGTGTACGGCTGGTGGACCTGGACCCACGGGGGTGGACCAGGTACCGACGCCCTCCCGGTGCGCCGCACCTCGCGCACCGAGTGGACGTGGCTGATCACGGCGGGGGTGGTGGGGACCCTCGGCCTCACCCTGCTGCTCGACCGCGCCACCGACTCGACCGTCCCCTTCTGGGACGCCCTGACGACCGCGCTCTCCCTCACCGCCACCTACGGCCAGTGCCGCAAGCGGCTGGAGTCCTGGTGGCTCTGGATCGCCGCCGACGTGGTCTACGTGCCCCTGTACGCCCACAAGGAGCTGTATCCGACCTCCCTGCTGTACATCGGCTTCATGACGCTCTGCGTCCTCGGCCTGCGCAACTGGAGCCGCGACCTCGCCGCACAGCGCGCCCTCCCGGCGGAGGCGGTGGCATGAAGCGCTACGGCCACGGCCTGGTCCTCGGCAAGTTCTACCCGCCGCACGCCGGCCACCATCACCTGATCCGCACCGCGCGCGACCGCTGCGAGCGCCTCACCGTCCTCGTCTGCGCCTCGTCCGTGGAGACCCTGCCCCTGGAGGACCGGGTCGACTGGATGCGCGAGATCCACCCCGACGTCCTCGTCGTCGGCGCCGTCGACGACATCCCCGTCGACCTCCACGACCCCGACGTGTGGGCCGCCCACATGGCCGTCTTCCGGGCCGCCGTGCCCGAACGCGTCGACGCCGTCTTCACCTCCGAGCCGTACGGGGAGGAGCTCGGTCGCCGCTTCGGAGCCGCGTCCGTCTGCGTCGACCCGGACCGCACCCTCTTCCCCGTCTCCGGCACCGCCGTCCGCAAGGACCCCGCCGGCTGCTGGGACTTCCTCGAACCGCCCGTACGGGCCGCGCTCACCCGGCGCGTGGTCGTCCTCGGCGCCGAGTCCACCGGCACCACCACCATGGCCCTCGCCCTGGCCGACCACTACCGGCGACGCGGCGGCGTGTGGGCCCGCACCCGCTGCGTACCGGAGTACGGACGCGAGTACAGCGAGCTCAAGCTCGCCGAACTGCGCGCGGAACGGCCCGGCGCGAACTGGACGGACGTCACCTTCCGCTCCAGCGACTTCCCCGTCATCGCCCAGCGCCAGGCCGAGCTGGAGGAGGAGGCCGCGCGGGCCGGATCGCCCGTGCTCATCTGCGACACCGACGCCTTCGCCACCACCATCTGGCACGAGCGGTACATGGGCACCACCAGCCCCGCCACCGGCGAGATCGCCGCCCGCGGCAGACAGCACCTCTGGCTGCTCACCGACCACCACGGCGTCGCGTTCCAGGACGACGGACTGCGCGACGGGGAGCATCTGCGGCCCTGGATGACCGCCCGCTTCGTCGCCCAGCTCGCCCACACCGGCCGCCGCACGGCCGTCCTCACCGGCCCGCACGAGGAGCGGCTCGCGGCCGCCGTCGCCGCCGTGGACGAGCTGCTCGCCGAGGCCCGGCACCTCGCCGACCCCCTGCCGGAGCGCCGATGAACCACGCCCAGGCCCCCGAGGGCTACGACCGGGACGCCTTCGAGCCCTTCGCCGTCACCGCCGACCTCGCCGTCTTCACCCTCCGCGAGGAGCGCCTCCACGTCCTGCTCGTCGAACGCGGCCAGGAGCCGTACGCCGGAGCCTGGGCCCTGCCCGGCGGCTTCGTCCTGCCCCGCGAGTCCTCCGAGCAGGCCGCGCGCCGTGAACTCGCCGAGGAGACCGGCCTGTCCGAGGCCACGGTCGCCGGACTCCACCTCGAACAGCTGCGTACCTACAGCGAGCCGGACCGCGACCCCAGGATGCGGGTCGTCTCCGTCGCGTACACCGCGCTCGTACCGGATCCCCCCGAGCCACGCGGCGGCGGCGACGCGGCACGGGCCCGCTGGACGCCCTACGGGACGCACGGGCCGCTCGCCTTCGACCACGACCGGATCCTCGCCGACGCCCGTGAACGGATCGGCGCCAAGCTGGAGTACAGCTGCCTCGCCACCGCCTTCTGCCCGCCCGAGTTCACGATCGGCGAGCTGCGGCAGGTGTACGAGACGGTCTGGGGCGTCGAGCTCGACCGCCCCAACTTCCGGCGCAAGGTCCTCGCCACGCCCGGCTTCGTCCAGGCCGTGGAGGGACCGCCGCGCCTCACCGGCGGACGGGGGAAACCGGCCGCTCTCTACCGGGCGGGGGAGGCCACGGCCCTCCACCCGCCGCTGCTGCGACCGGAAGGACGATCCGCATGACCAAGCAGGCGGCCACGGGGGCGCTGATCGGGCTGGCACTCGGTGACGCGCTCGGTTTTCCCACCGAGTTCAACGACGTGCCCTCCATCCTCGCCAAGTGCGGCCCGTGGCGGTCCATGGAACTCCCGGTGAGCCGGAACGGCATCGCGTACGTCACCGACGACACCCAGATGACCCTCGCCCTCGCCCGGGGCATCCGCACCGCCATGGACCGGGGCGTCCTCGCCCCGCTTCGGCTGGCCCGGCCGGTCCGCGAGGAGTTCGTCGACTGGTACCACTCCCCGGAGAACAACCGGGCTCCGGGCCACACCTGCATGGTCGCCTGCCGGCTCCTCGACGGCGACCGGCCCTGGCAGCAGGCCAGCCGGACCGGCTCCAAGGGGTGCGGGGCCAACATGCGGGTCGCACCGATCGGGCTCGTCCCCGGCCTGAGCGACGAGCAGCGCGCGGGCGCGGCCCAGCTCCAGTCGGCGCTCACCCACGGCCACCCCACGGCGCTCGCCGCCTCCGACCTGACCGCCCGTGCGGTCCACCTGCTCACTCGGGGCGTCGACCCGGCCGGACTCGTCGGCCACCTGCGCTCGTACGCGTACGAGAACCGCTCCCGCTACCACGAGAAGTGGCTCGGCGACCTCTGGGCGCACGCCCAGGACCCCACGCCCCGGCACTTCATCGAGCGAGGCTGGGACGAGTGCCTCGCGGTCCTGGAGAGGCTGGACGCCGTCCAGCGCACGGCCGACCCGGAACTCGACCCCTGCGAGTACACCGGCGACGGCTGGATCGCCGAAGAGGCGCTCGCCACCGCCCTCCTGTGCTTCCTCCTCTTCCCCGAAGCCCCCCTCACCGCCCTGCGCCGCGCCGCCTGCACCCGCGGCGACTCGGACTCGATCACCTGCCTGACGGGCGCGTTCGCGGGGGCACACCTGGGCGCCGGAGCCTGGCCGAAGGAATGGTCGGAGCCGATCGAGCACCGCGACGAACTGCTGTCGTTCGGCGCGCTCTGGGACGCTTGAGCCGGCTCAGCCCGGTTGGAGGACGCTCAGTGCCGAGGCGCGGCGGGCGCGCAGGAGGAAGTCCTCCACGCGGGCGTGGTCCGGGTTCGTCGGGAGCGGGCTCGTGGTGGAGGCGCGGTCGGCCTCCTCCGTGAGGCGGAGCATCCACGACTCGACCTCGGGCCACGGCACCTCGCCGCGCTTCACCGCGAGGAGCCGGTCCCGCTCGTCGCCCACGTGGATGGTCAGCTCGCCGGTCCGCAGCAGATCGCGGCAGCTCATCAGCAGCCGCAGCAGATGCATCGCGTGCTTCCAGCGCGGCTCCCCGTACTGGCGGACGTCGGCGTCGAGCTTCCTGCGCTGGCCGGCCGCGTACCGGACGAACGTCCGGTGCGCCTGACGGGAGAGGAACGCCCCGCGCAGCGCGACCAGTTCCCGGCCGGTGTCGTCGATCTGCTCGACCACGGGCGAGTGCAGGCACTCCAGGACGTTGGGGTTGGCCCGCAGGGCCAGTTCGCAGAAGCGTTCCAGCTCCCAGCTGAACTGCTCCTCGCCCGGCCCTTCCACGTGCGCCGGCGGCTTCTCCAAGCGCCAGAAGAGCGGGGTCGGGGCGAGGAAGACGCCCCGGCGGTCGGTGTCGCTCTCCTCCGTGGCCAGACCGAAGGCGCGCGACCCCATGACACAGGAGTAGATCGTGTGGTCGCGCACCAGTTCTACCGGAGTCATGGGCGACAGATTACGTCAGGGTGATGGCGTCCCCCGCCACGCTGATCCGCTCGGCCGGCAGGGGGCGGGTGGCCGGCCCCGCGGCCACCGCCCCGTCGGCGATACGGAACTTCGAGCCGTGGCAGACACAGTCGATCGTGCCGTTCTCGACCTTGCTGACCGTGCAGCCCTGGTGCGTGCAGACCGCCGAGAACGCCTTGAAGTCGCCCTCCGCCGGCTGGGTGACGACCACCTTCTCCTCCTTGAAGACGGTGCCGCCGCCGACCGGGATCTCGGAGGTACGGGCGAGCGCCGCACCGGCGGGCGGAGAGACGGCCGGACCCGTGGTGGCCGGACCGGTGGCGCCCGCGGTCGGGGAGGCGGTCGGGCCGGGCGTCGTACCCCCGCCCCCGTCACCGTCCGCGCCGCAGCCGGTGGCCAGCGCGGCGACCGACCCCGCTCCCGCCAGGAGCACGGTACGGCGCGGCGCGGCGTCTGGAGCTTGTCGATTCATGCCCTCCACCTTGGCGGCGCGCCCCGGCTCCTGGAGGGCGACACGCCTAGGAGGCCAGCTCCCTCGCACGGCCGTCCGCGTCCCGGCGCACCTCCAGGACGTCGACCACCGCCTCCCGCTCGATCGGCCCGTACACATGCGGGAACAGCGTGCCCCGCGACTCCTCCCAGCGGACCTCGCCGGCCAGCCGGGTCTCGTCGATGACCAGGACCAGGAGAGGACCGGGGACCTCCCGGTAACGGGCGTCGGCGACGGCGAGGGCCGCCGTCTCGTCCGCCGAGCAGTGGACGAAACCCTCGGCGGCCAGGGAGGCGGGCGCGTACGGGAGACCGGGGTCGGCGGACCACGCGGCCGCCGGTACGACGTGCAGAAGCATCCGACAGTTGTACCTCCCCTCCGCACCCCGTCCGGCCGCCCGCGCCGAGTGGCGGCGCTGACGGGCTCGGGTGACATTGGCCGTCTCGGAGGACGGTCGCCCCGGCTGCGCGCCGGCACGGCTGACTAGGCTGATCGGAGCACTGATCGCATTTCGAAGGAGCACGACGTGGCGGTACGAGCGGTCCGAGGCGCCGTCCAGCTGGAACGGGACGAGGCCGGACACATGCACGAGCAGGTCGAGGAACTGCTCACCGCCGTCCTGGAGCGCAACGGCCTCACCGCCGACGACCTGATCAGCATCTGGTTCACGGCCACGCCCGATCTGCGCAGCGACTTCCCCGCCGCGGCGGCACGCCGGATCGGGATCGTCGACGTTCCGCTGATCTGCGCGCAGGAGCTGGACATCGAGGGAGCGATGCCGAGGGTCGTACGGCTCCTCGCGCACGTCGAGTCGGACCTGCCCAAGGCGGAGATCGCCCACGTCTACCTCGGCGCGGCCGCCACCCTGCGTCAGGACATCGCCCAGTGAGGACCGCGCTCGTCATCGGAACCGGTCTGATCGGCACCTCCGCGGCCCTCGCGCTGGCCCAGCGGGGCATCGCCGTCCACCTCCGCGACCACGACCCGGCACGCGCGCGTACGGCGGCGGCGCTCGGCGCCGGCACGGACGAGCCGCCCGAGGGCCGCGTCGACCTCGCGATCGTCGCCGTACCGCCGGCGCACGTGGCGGCCACCCTCGCCGAGGCCATGCGGGAGGGCCTGGCCCGCGGCTACCTCGACGTGGCCAGCGTCAAGGGCGGGCCGAGGCGGCAGCTGGAGGAGCTGGGGGCCGACCTCACCGCGTACATCGGGACGCACCCGATGTCGGGCAAGGAGCGCTCCGGCCCGCTGGCGGCGACGGCCGACCTCTTCGAGGGCCGGCCGTGGGTGCTCACGCCGACCCGGGACACCGACACGGAGGTGCTGAACCTGGCCCTGGAGCTGGTGGCGCTCTGCCGCGCGGTGCCGGTGGTCATGGACGCGGACGCCCACGACCGGGCCGTCGCGCTCGTCTCGCACACCCCCCAGCTGGTGTCGTCGATGGTGGCCGCCCGCCTTGAGGAGGCGGACGAGACGGCCGTACGGCTGTGCGGCCAGGGCATCCGCGACGTCACCCGGATCGCCGCCTCCGACCCGCGCATGTGGATCGACATCCTCTCGGCGAACCCCGGGCCGGTCGCGGACGTCCTCGCGGGCGTCGCGGCGGACCTGGACGAGACGGTCCGGGCGCTGCGCTCCCTCCAGTCCGCCGACGAGGACGAGCGCCGCGGCGGCGCCTCGGGCGTCGAGGACGTCCTGCGACGCGGCAACGCCGGCCGCGCGCGCGTGCCCGGCAAGCACGGCGCGGCTCCGACGCAGTACGAGACGGTCGCGGTCCTCATCAGCGACCAGCCCGGCGAGCTGGCCCGTATCTTCGCGGACGCGGGCCGGGCGGGCGTCAACATCGAGGACGTCCGCATCGAGCACGCCACCGGTCAGCAGGCGGGTCTGGTCCAGCTCATGGTGGAGCCCTCGGCGGCGCCGGTCCTCGGCGCGGCGCTCAAGGAACGGGGCTGGGCGCTGCGGACGGGATGAGCCGAAGGGGCCGTCGTGCCCACTCGTTCCGCCGGGGCGGAACAGGTGGGCACGGCCCACGGGGGTGGCGCCCTTTCCGGGGCGGTGGCCCCCTGGGCCCCCGGCTGGGCCAGACGGGTGGCTGGGACTCGGTAACCTTGGGGTGGCCCCCCGCGTCCGCGAGGCCCTACCGCGTACCCCAGGAAGGTGTTCCCCACCGTGGAAACCGTGATCGTCGCCATCGACGGCCCCTCCGGCACGGGCAAGTCGAGCACCTCGAAGGCGGTCGCCGCCAAGCTGGGGCTGAGCTACCTGGACACCGGGGCGCAGTACCGCGCCATCACGTGGTGGATGATCAGCAACGGCGTCGACGTCAGCGACGCCGACGCCGTCGCCAACGCCGCCGCCAAGCCCGTCATCGTCTCCGGCACCGACCCGGCCCGCCCGACGATCACCGTCGACGGGGCCGACGCCGCCGGGCCCATCCGTACCGAAGAGGTCACCTCCAAGGTCAGCGCCGTCAGCGCCGTCCCGGAGGTGCGGACCCTCATCACCGAGCTCCAGCGGACCATCGCCAGGAGCGCGCAGGGCGGCATCGTCGTGGAGGGGCGCGACATCGGTACGACGGTGCTCCCCGACGCCGACCTCAAGATCTTCCTCACCGCCTCTCCCGAGGCCCGTGCCGCCCGCCGCTCCGGCGAGCTCAAGGGCGTCGACGTGGCCGCCACCCGGCAGGCCCTGATCAGGCGGGACGCGGCCGATTCCAGCCGCAAGACGTCCCCGCTCGCCAAGGCCGACGACGCCGTCGAGGTCGACACCACCGACCTGACCTTGGACCAGGTCATCGAGTGCGTCGTCACCCTCGTCGAGGAGCGGCGCACCGAGAAGCGGGCGGCCGCCCGGTGACCCTGCCCTCCAAGAGGGGCGCCGCCGTCGGGCGTGGCATCGGCATCGGGCTGATGTACGGCCTGTGGAAGCCGCGCGTCCTCGGCGCCTGGCGGGTGCCGGCCTCCGGCCCCCTCATCCTCGCCGTCAACCACGCGCACAACGTCGACGGACCCATGGTCATGGGCACCGCCCCCCGGCCGGTGCACTTCCTCGTCAAGAAGGAAGCCTTCGTCGGCCCGCTCGGGCCCTTCCTGGAGGGCATCGGCCAGCTCAAGGTCGACCGGGCCGGTGTCGACCGGACCGCGATCGGCAACGCCCTCGCGGTCCTGGAGCACGGCGGCGTCCTCGGGATCTTCCCCGAGGGCACCCGCGGCGAAGGCGACTTCGCCTCGCTGCGCGCCGGCCTGGCCTACTTCGCCGTCCGCAGCGGGGCGCCGATCGTGCCCGTGGCCGTTCTGGGGACCTCTGACCGGGACGGGCGGGACGGGCGGGAAGAATCAGCCCGCCCCGGGCGGTCGGTCAAAGCGCTGCCGCCGCTGCGCAGCCGCGTCGACGTCGTCTTCGGCGACGCCTTCCAGGCAGGAGACGGGAGCGGCCGGCGCACCCGCAAGGCGTTGGACGACGCCACCGTACGCATCCAGGAGCGGCTCACCGCCCACCTGGAGAACGCCAGGCGCCTCACCGGGCGCTGAGTGAGACTCTGAGTAGTGGGTTCGCACCCACCGACCACGAATGATCAAGGAACGGACTTCATGAACGACCAGCACGACCACGGGGCACTTGGCGACGCCGAGTACGCGGAGTTCATGGAGCTCGCCGCGGAAGAGGGCTTCGACGTCGAGGAGGTCGAAGGCGCGATCGAGGCGGCCGGGCACGGCCCGCTCCCCGTCCTCGCCGTCGTCGGCCGCCCGAACGTCGGCAAGTCGACCCTGGTGAACCGGATCATCGGCCGCCGCGAGGCCGTCGTCGAGGACAAGCCCGGCGTCACCCGCGACCGCGTCACCTACGAGGCCGAGTGGGCCGGCCGCCGCTTCAAGGTCGTCGACACCGGCGGCTGGGAGCAGGACGTCCTCGGGATCGACGCCGCCGTCGCGGCCCAGGCGGAGTACGCCATCGAGGCCGCCGACGCCTGTGTCTTCGTCGTGGACGCCACCGTCGGCGCCACCGACACCGACGAGGCCGTCGTCAAGCTGCTCCGCCGCGCCGGCAAGCCCGTCGTCCTGTGCGCCAACAAGGTCGACGGCCCCTCCGGCGAGGCCGACGCCACCGCCCTGTGGTCCCTCGGCCTCGGCGAGCCGCACCCGGTCTCCTCGCTGCACGGCCGCGGCACCGGCGACATGCTCGACGCCGTCCTGGAGGCGCTCCCCGAGGCGCCCGAGCAGAGCTTCGGCACCGCCGTCGGCGGCCCGCGCCGCATCGCGCTCATCGGCCGCCCGAACGTCGGCAAGTCCTCGCTCCTGAACAAGGTCGCGGGCGAGGACCGCGTGGTCGTCAACGAGCTGGCGGGTACCACCCGCGACCCCGTCGACGAGCTGATCGAGCTCGGCGGCAAGACGTGGAAGTTCGTGGACACCGCCGGTATCCGCAAGAAGGTCCACCTCCAGGAGGGCGCGGACTACTACGCCTCCCTGCGGACCGCCGCCGCGGTCGAGAAGGCCGAGGTCGCCGTCGTCCTGATCGACACCACCGACAACATCTCGGTCCAGGACCAGCGCATCATCACCATGGCGGTGGAGTCCGGGCGCGCGCTCGTCATCGCGTACAACAAGTGGGACGAGCTGGACGAGGAGCGGCGCTACTACCTGGAGCGTGAGATCGAGACCGAGATGCAGCAGGTCGCCTGGGCGCCCCGCGTCAACGTCTCCGCCAAGACCGGCCGCCACATGGAGAAGCTGGTCCCGGCGATCGAAACCGCGCTCGCCGGCTGGGAGACCCGGGTCCCCACCGGCCGTCTGAACGCCTTCCTCGGCGAGCTGGTCGCCGCCCACCCGCACCCGATCCGCGGCGGCAAGCAGCCCCGCATCCTCTTCGGTACGCAGGCCGGCACCAAGCCGCCCCGGTTCGTGCTCTTCGCCTCCGGCTTCCTGGAGCACGGCTACCGCCGCTTCGTCGAGCGCCGCCTGCGCGAGGAGTTCGGCTTCGAGGGCACCCCGATCCACATCTCCGTGCGCGTGCGCGAGAAGCGCGGCCGCAAGAAGTGAGCGGGGACCGACAACGGCTGAGGGCCGGGGCAGACGCCCCGGCCCTCAGCCGTTGCCGCGGGTCCTACAGGCCCCTGCGGGGCCCCGGCGGAAGCGCCGCCGGGACGTGGTGGTGCTGCGCCGACCAGGCCGTCGGCTGCGCCGCCTGCCGGTAGCCGTGATGGCCGTACAGGCCCGAGCCCACCGGTGTCCCGAAGGCCCGGAAGCCGAGATCCTCCTCGCCGCTGCGGTCCCCCGGCAGTGAGCGGAACGACCGGCGGTACTCCGCGTACAGGGCGTCGTAGATCGGCGTCGCCGACTCGCCCGTCGTGACGTCGTGGGCCGGACGCATCGAGGGGATCTGACTCGGACGGGGCTGGCGGAGTGGGTCGTATGAGTGCACGTATGTGCCAACGACACCGTCGTCCGTCGGATGCGGGCGGCTCTCCGAAAGAGGTGCCCGCCGGGGGCGGGGGACGCTCGGCATTCCGGGGAGCCGTGCCGAGGGCCCTAAGCCCGGACGCCCGTGCTCCCTCACGTGCCGGCCAGCGGCATCGCTGCGGCCACCAGACGGCCGTTGGCCGCCGCCTTCTCCAGCGCGTCGCGCAGCAGGTCCTCGCGCGGCTGCTGGCCGATCGAGCCCACCGGCGCCGCGAAGACGAGGACCGTGTGCGACTTGTTCGCGGCCGCCCGCCAGCCCTCGGTGACCTGGAGCGGCTGGTGGGCCTGCCACCAGGCGACCTGGCCGCTGCCGCCCGTACCGGGCTGCAGCACGGAGTGCAGCTGTCCCATCGCCACCAGCACCGACCAGCCCGGCAGCGTGCCCGGCTTCCGGTTGACGTCGGACACCGGCGCGAAGCCCTGCTCGATCAGCAGCGGCAGGAACTCGTCGGTCAGCCCGTCCGACCCCGGCCGGGCGACCGGCGCGGTCGGCTCGACGACCAGCGCGGGGTGCAGCTCCCCCTCGATCAGGACGAGCCCGCTGGTGACCCCGAGGACGGCCTGCTCCGGGTGGGCGGCGGTGAGCGCGTCGACCGCGTCCGTCGCGGCGATGGAGCGGACGGCGCCCTGGAGCTGCTCCTCCGCGACCTGGACGACCTGGGACGGGATGCAGCTGGCGTGGGCGAACGCCAGCACGGCGGTCTCCTCGCCGACGAACAGCACGGTGCTCGTGCGCTCCTGCTCGGAGTCGCCCGGCGTGCGGCAGGAGGTGCAGTCGTAGCTGCCCGGGGCATTGTCGCCGGCGAGCAGCCGGTCGGCTTCTTCGTCGCCGATCTCGGCGCGTACGTCCTCGCTGACGTCGAGCATGCGCGGCACGGGGGGCTCCCTGGACTCGGTACGTGCGACACCGGGCGGTTCCCGGCTCGTCTCATGAAGAGTTCAACGGGTCAGCCTCGGCCGGGGTCACGCGTCGCGGTCCGGCAAGTTGTACGACCGCCACATGACTCCGACCGGGTGGGGGACGGACGCCGTACCGCGCGGCACGGCGCCGGGGCGTGCCCGGCTGCCTAGCCTGCGTCGATGTCGAAGATCCGATTTTCTCGGGCCGCCGGTGTCTGTGTCGCCGCGCTGCTCGCCCTGGTTCCGGCGCCGGCCCGTGCGGACGATCCTCCCCCGGGGGCGTGGGGCGCCCCGGGAGCCCCCTCGGACTCCGGCGCCCCCTGGGACTCCGGCAGCCCGTGGGACTCCGGCGCCGCGTCGTGCGCCGAGGACCAGTGGCCGTGGGGCTGCGTCGCCGAGTGCGAGAGCAGCGGCCGCTGGAACGCCAACACGGGCAACGGCTACTACGGCGGACTCCAGTTCGCCCAGTCGACGTGGGTCGAGTTCGGCGGCTTGCGCCACGCCCCGCGCGCCGACCTGGCGACCCGGCAGCAGCAGATCACCGTCGCCGAGGACGTGCTGCGGGTCCAGGGCTGGGAGGCCTGGCCGGTCTGCTCGAAGCGGTACGGGCTGAGCGGCCGGGCCCATGTGGTCCAGCCGGGGGACACGCTCAGCTCGATCGCCCGGCGCTTCGGGATCCGGGGCGGCTGGCAGGCGCTGTACGAGGCGAACCGCGCCCTGATCGGCCCGGACCCGAACCGGATCGTCACCGGCACGATGCTGCGGATCGCGCCGCTCTAGGGAGTGCCCGGCGGGCTCACCGCAGCTCGGCGGCCTCCCCGCTGAACGCGAGGGAGCCGCGCCGCAGTTCGTGCGCCAGGGCGCCCTGCGGCAGGCCGGGCGGGAGGCGCTGCTCGGCGAGCACGACGGCGGCGCCGCCCTCCTCGCCGAGGGCGGCGAGCAGACGGTACGTACGGGAGGACACGTCCGGGGACATGCCGAGGGCGGGCTCGTCGACCAGCACCACGCGGGCGCGGGACACCACGGCGCGGGAGAGCGCGAGCATCCGGCGCTCACCGCCGGAGAGGGTGCCGGCGGGCCGGTCGAGGAGCGGGCCGAGCTCCGGGTACGCCTCCAGGGCCCCGGCGCGGCCGCCGGAGGCCAGGTCGAGGTTCTCCGCGACGGTCAGGGTCGCGTACACGGCCCGCAGGTCCGGGACGAAGCACAGCCCGCGCCGCGCCCGGTCGTGGGCGTGCAGCCGGGTCACGTCGGCGCCGCGCCACACCACCCGCCCGGAGGCGAGCCGGACGGTGCCGGCGAGGGCCCGCAACGCGGTGGTCCGGCCGGAGCCGTTGCGGCCGAGGAGGACGGTGACCGCCCCGGCCGGCACGGGCAGGTCCAGGCCGTGGAGGGCTTCCAGGGGGCCGTAGCGGACGCGGGCGGCCCGCAGGGCGATCTCGACGCTCATGACACGATCCGGCCGCCTTCCATGGTGTGCACGGTGTGGGCGATACCGGCGACGAGGTCCGGGTCGTGCTCGACGACCAGCACGGTGAGCCCGTCGGCGGCGAGCGCGGCGATGACGCGGGCGAGGGCGTCGGTCTCGGCGGCGTCCAGTCCCGCGGCGGGTTCGTCGGCGAGGAGGGTGTGCGGGCGGCCGGCGAGGGCGCGGGCGAGTTCGACGCGGCGCAGGGTCCCGGTGGGGAGGCCGGCGGCGGGGCGGTGGCGGACGGGACCGGCCAGACCGAGGAGGCGCAGGGCCTGTTCGGTCGCGGCGGGGTCGCGGACGTGGCCCTGCTCGGCGCCGAGCCGGACGTTCTCCTCGACGGTGAGGGAGGGGAAGACGGCGAGCTGCTGGAAGGTCCGGGCGATGCCGAGTCGGGTGCGGGCGTGGGCGCTCCGCCCGGTGATGTCCTCGCCGTCGAGGACGACGCGGCCGTGGGTGGGGCGGAGGGTCCCCGCGAGACAGTCGAAAAGGGTGCTCTTACCGGCGCCGTTGGGCCCGACGAGCGCGGTGACGCGACCGGGGACGAGGGCGAGGCTGACGTGGTCGAGGGCGGTGAGCCCACCGGGGTGGGTGAGGCTCAACTCGCGCGCGAGCAGGCGGGCGGGGGGCGGGGGTTCGGGGGCCCGCGCGGGGGGAGGTGTGACGCGCGGGGATCCCGGGGCCCGGGAGGGCCGCTGGGCCCGGCCGGTCGTGCCGGGAGGCGCGGCGCCCTTCCCGGGCCCCGGCGCGCGGCCCGGCGGCCCGGGAGGTTCCGCACCTCCCGCAGGCGGCCGTCCCGAGCCCGGTGGTTCCGTGTGCGGTGGGCGGTGGGTCTCGCGAAACGGGGTCGTGCGCGGGAGCCAGGACGTCAGTGGGGGTACACGGCCCACCAGGGCCGCGAGCGCGCCCTCCACCGCCGCCGCCACGCCGCCCCTCGTGCCCGCGTCCAGGCCGACCAGGAGGGCCGCGGCGGCCAGCGGGGAGAGGAGGCTGTCCGCGCCGAGTACGAGGATCGCGGCGAACCACAGGAGACCGCGGACCGGGTCGTAGGCCTCCGGGTCGAAGGCGCGCAGGCCCATGCCCAGCAGGCCGCCGCCCAGGGCCGCCAGCGCCGCGCCCAGGACGAAGGCGAGGAGCTTGAGACCGGCCACCCGTACCCCGGCCGCCTCCGCGCCGGGCTCGTGGTCCCGCAGCGCCGCGAGCGCCCGGCCCGTACGGCCCCGGCGCAGCGCCGCGACCAGGGCCAGGCAGCAGCCGAGGACGGCCAGCTCCAGCACGTAGTACACGCGGTCGTCCGCGAAGCCGGCCGGGCGGCCGAGGACCAGCCCGGCCGTCGCGTACGGCTGGGCGAAGACGAACCGGCTGACCGCCACCCCGACCGCCAGCGTCGCGAGCGCCAGCGCGAGGCCGTGCCGCCGGATCGCCGGCCACCCCGTCAGCAGACCCAGCGGCGCCACGAGGAGCACCGCGACCGCCAGGGCCGCCAGTTCCGGCAGCCCTCCCGCCGCCAGCAGCGCCGTGAAGAGCGCGCCGAGCCCCGCGTACGCCGCCTGCCCCAGCGCGATCTGCCCGCCCCGGCCCGTCACCACCACCAGGGAGAGCAGCACGATCGCCAGCGCCGGCACCTGGACCGAGGTGTGCAGGTCCGAGCCCGCGAACCCCAGGGGGAGCAGGAACAGGACGCCGGCCGTCACCCACACGCCGCCCGGCACCCGGCCCGTACCGGTCGGCGGCGGCAGCACGTCCTGGCCCCGGCCGCCCGCCCCCGGCAGGACGAGCGCCGCCACGAGCAGCGCCACCACGAACAGGTTCGCGCCCACCGCCTGGACCAGCGGCCCCGCCCACCCCTCGGGGTGCAGCCGGGTCAGCTGCGCCTGCGCGACCCCCAGCGCCAGAGCCGTCACGATCGCGACAGGCAGACTCCGCATCCGCGCGACCACCGCGACCGCGATCACCTCGACCACGAGCAGCGGCATCCCGTACGGGTCGAGCCGTACGTACGGGGCGAGCAGCACACCGGTGAGTCCGGCGGTGAAGGAACCGAACGCCCAGCCCGCCGCCGACACCCGGTCCGCGTCGATCCCGCCGAGCATCGCCAGCGGCCGGTTGTCGACCACCGCCCGCAGCTCCCGGCCGAACCGGGTCCACCGCGTCACCGCTCCCACCAGACAGGCGAGGAGGACCACCGCCGCGAGCTGCGCCCACGGGTCGTCGCCGAGCGGCACCGGGGCGTCGGCCCGCGCCCCCGGACCCCACACCAGCGCCGCCCCGCCGACGAGCAGCACGAAGACGCCGATCGAGGCCACCAGCGTCTGCGCCGGGTTCGAGCCGAGCAGCGCCAGCGGACGGAACACCCCGCGGTCCAGGACCAGGCCGATGCCCGGCGCCACCACGAGCAGGGTGAGCAGGGCTCCGAGCGGCAGCGGCCAGCCCCACTCCACCACCAGCTGCCGCAGCAGATACGCGCAGACCATCGCGACCGCGCCGTGCGCCAGATTGAGCACACCGGTCGTGCGGTACGTGACGATCATCCCGATGCCGGTGAGGGCGGCGGCGCTGCCCACGGCGAGGCCGGCCAGGGTGAGGTCGTACGTCAGCGAGGCCACGGCTCACACACCGGACAGGGGGCGAGCTCCGCGTCCCCCGCCGGCAGGGTGTCGTCCCGGCCGGCCACCAGCGGGCAGTCGGGCCGGTGCGCGAGCGTCCCGCCGGGGACCCGGACCGGCGGAGCCTCGGAGGAGGGCGCGGGCGGCTCCTCCGGTTCGGCGGCCGGCCCGTCCGCCCGCTCCTGCGCGGTACCGCGGGGCCCGCGGCCGGCCGGCGCGGTCCCGATCAGCACCGCGCCCGCCACGATCAGCGCCGCGCCCGGAACCGTGCAGGAGGCCAGATACGGCAGCTGCCGCTCCGCGAACCGCTCACCGGAGACGCCGTACCAGCCCAGCACGCACAGCACCGCGCCCACGGCGGCTGCCGTGAGGCCGCACCACAGCGGCGCCCGGGATGCCGGCACGGGAGCCTCCCTCTTTTTTGCGCTATCCCGCGATACGGAACACCCTGGAATCATCAGGCCGCCCGGCCTGAACAGACATCCGGTGGTGAGCCAGATGGTTCTCAGTCGACTCGGTGGACGTTCCCGCATCGCGGCCCTGGCAGCCGTCGCGGCCCTCGCCCTCGGCCCCGCGCTCGCCGGCTGCGCGGACGACGAGACCCCCTCGAACGAGGGCACGCCGGTGGTGCCGCCCGCGCCCACGTCGCCGACCGCGACGGTGACGGGCCAACCCACCGACCCGGACGCGGCGAAGGCCGAGATCACCAAGAACTGGACCGCCTTCTTCGACCCGAAGACCCCGACGGCCGAGAAGGTCGGGCTGCTGGAGAACGGCGAGAGGATGCGGGCCGTCCTCGGAGCCTTCGAGGGTGACAAGAACGCGGCCATGACGTCGGCGAAGGTCAAGGGCATCGAGTTCACCTCGCCCAACAACGCCGACGTGACCTACGACCTGCTCGTCGGCGGAAACCCCGCACTGCCCGACTCCAAGGGCACCTCCGTCCACCAGGGCGACGTGTGGAAGGTGTCCCAGAAGACCCTCTGCGCTCTGGTGCAGCTCAGCGGTGCGACCGCTCCGGGCTGCTGACGCGGGAGCGGCCCTGCTGCTCGCCGCGCTGCTCGCCCTGGTCACGGCGTGCGGCAGCCGGCTGCCGGAGCGCGCGTTCGAGACGCGGCCCACCGTCCACCCCTCCGGCGGTGAGCCGCTCCGCGTCGGCATCATCTCCAGCGCCACCAGCCCCGTCGGCGGCGACGCGTTCACCGGGCCGCGCGACGGCGCCCGCGCCTGGTTCGACGCCCTCAACGCGCGCGGTGGCCTGAACGGACGCCGGGTGGAGGTCGTGACCTGCGACGACGGCGGCAGCGGCGTCGGCAACAACGCGTGCGTGCACCGGCTGGTCGAGGAACGCAAGGTGTTCGCCCTGGTCGCCACGACCGCGCTCGAGTACGCCGGGGCGCCCCAGGTCGCGAAGGCCGGCGTCCCCGACATCGGAGGCCAGCCCCTGACCCCGGCGTACGACACCTATCCGCATCTGTACGGGATCTACGGCAGCTCCGCCCCGCGCACCGGCGCCTCGCCCGGCTGGGGCGGGGTCCTGTACGGCGGCACCGAGGTCTACCGCTGGTTCAGGAGCGAGCACGGCGCCCGTACCGCCGCGGTCGTCGCCTACAACCAGGCCGCCTCCGCCGCGTACGCCCGGCTGATCGCCGCCGGACTGCGGGCCGAGGGCTACCGGGTCGTCCACGAGCAGGTCGACTTCGCGCTGCCCAACTTCCGGGCCGTCGCGGCCGATCTGAAGGCCCAGGGCACCGACCTCGTCTTCGACGCCCTGGACACGCACGGCAACGCCCGGCTGTGCGAGGCGATGGACGCCGTCGGGGTCCGGGTCACCGCCAAGGTGACGAACGTGCAGAACTGGTCCTCCGCCGTCCCCCGCGACCACGCGAAGTCCCCGGTCTGCCGGGAGGCCCTGTTCGTGACGGGCTCCAGCCGCAACTACGAGGACACCGGCCATCCGGCGGTCCGTGACTTCCGGGCGGCGATGGGCGACCGGCCGCTGTCCCAGTGGCAGTTGGAAGGATGGGCGGCGGCCATGTGGTTCACCGACGCGGCACGCTCCTGCCTCGCCGGCGGCGGTCTCACGCGCGCGTGCGTCGAGGAGTTCGTCACCCGCCCCGAGCCGTACACCGCCCGGGGCCTGCTGCTGCCCGTGCGGTTCGAGAAGCTCGCCGAGCCCCCGAAGACCCGTCACACCTGCCTGTCGGTGGCGCGGTGGCGGGACGGGCGGGGCTGGGTCACCCAGGGGGACATGAACACCAACTGCGCCACCGTTCCCCAGCTCGGCTACCGACCGTGAACCGGCGGGCCGGGCACCCAGTACAGTCGCCCCCCGACGACCACTTGACCGGGGGGACCGGCAGCGCGATGCGTATCTCCTTTCTGCTTCACAACGGCTACCACATCGGGGGCACGATCCGGACGACGTTCACACTCGCCCAGGAGCTGGCCGCACGTCACGAGGTGGAGATCGTCTCCGTCTTCCGCCACCGCGACGAGCCGATCCTCGGCGTCCCGGCCGGGGTGACCCTGCGTCACCTCGTCGACCTGCGGAAGAACAGCGCCGGTTACGACGGCGAGGACCCCGACTTCGCCCGGCCCGCCCGGGTCTTCCCGCGCGGCGACGGCCGGTGGAAGCAGTACAGCGCGCTGACCGACGCCCGGATCGGCGAGCACCTGAGCACCGTCGACGCCGACGTGCTGGTCGCCACGCGCCCCGGGCTCAACGTGCAGCTGGCCAGGCAGGCCCGGCGCGGCCCCGTCCTCGTCGGCCAGGAGCATCTGATCCTGGACAGCCACAGCTACCGGCTCCGCCGGGAGATCGGCCACGAGTACGCGCTCCTGGACGCCGTCACCACCGTCACCGAGGCCGACGCCCGCTCCTACCGGAAGCTCGCGCTGCCGGGCGTTCGGATCGACGCGGTGCCCAACAGCGTGCCCGCGCCGAGCGTGCCGCCGGCCGACCCCACCGCGAAGATCGTCGTCGCGGCGGGCCGGCTGACCCCGGTCAAGCGGTACGACGTGCTCATCGACGCCTTCGCCGAGGTGGCCGCGGCCCGCCCCGACTGGAAGCTGCGGATCTACGGCACCGGCGACGCCGCCGGCAACCTGAAGAAGACGCTGGCCCGGCAGATCGAGCGGCGCGGGCTCGGTGAGCACGTCTTCCTCATGGGCACCGCCAATCCGATGGAGCCGGAGTGGGCCAAGGGCTCCCTCGCCGCCGTCACCTCGCGGCAGGAGTCCTTCGGCATGACCATCGTCGAGGCGATGCGCTGCGGACTGCCGGTCGTCTCCACCGACTGCCCGCACGGGCCCCGCGAGATCATCGAGGACGGGGTCGACGGCCGTCTGGTGCCGGTCGACGACGTGGGCGCGATCTCCCGGGCCCTGCTGGAACTCGTCGACGACGACGAACTGCGCGCCAAGACCGCGCGGGCGGCCCTGGCGGCGTCCGAGCGCTTCGACCCGGCCCGCATCGCGGCCCGGCACGAGGAGATCTGGTCGGCCCTCCTCGCCCGGGGCGCGAGCACCCGCACCCACGGACGCGTGGCGGAGGCGCTGCACCGGGGCGCCGGTACGGTCGTCGACGCCGTCTACACCCTGAAGGCGAAGGCGGGAGTGCTGGTGCGCCGCTACCGCTGACCCGGGATCCGCCGTACCGGGACCACGGCGGCGTGGCCTCCCGCCGCACCGTGGAGCCGCACCGCCTGGTGTGCACCGAGCGCCGCGGTATGAGCCGGCCCCGCTCGTGGGCGTCGACCTCGTCGCACCGGACGGCTCGGGCCGGTTGGCGGACGGCGTGTGAAACATGCGGGGAAAGCGTGAATGCGACCGGAGAGTGCGGCGGCCCGCCAATTCCCTTCGGGCGAGCCGGGAACGCAATTCCGAAGCGGCGTCGTGAGCTGCGCAGAGCCGCCTGGAATTGCCGGGGAAACGGCCGGAAACTGCTCGATCGGGTGAGGGCGTCAGTGTCAAACATATGTCGAGAACCTGTGACACAAGCGTGACCGGTGAGGTACCTGGGCTTGCTGCGGCATCTCACCCGCTCCGCGCTTCCGTCACCGTCCGGCGCCGCCTAACGTGAGGCGCATGACATCGAAGCCGACCTCTCCCGTACCGCCCGAAGACGGCTCCACGGAGTCCTATGTGGGGCTCGACGCGGAGCGCGCCGAGCAGCTCGCCAGAATCCGCGGCTGGAACGTGGTGCGCTCCCTGCCCCCCGGTTCGATCATCACGATGGAGTACCTGGAGGGCCGCATCAACTTCGAGGTGGACCAGGGCACCGTCATCCGCTGCTGGCTCGGATAGCGCACCCGGACGGAGACGGACGCGGGCCGTCCAAGACACGGCCGAGACACGGCCGAGACACGGCCGAGACCCGGGGAGACACGGGGAGACCCGGGGGGACATGGGGAAGGGCCCCGGCCGGAGCCGGGGCCCTTCCCCATGGGGTCGTCAGGGGTGTTCAGCCGCCCGTGAGCGGCCGCGAGTGCGACGGCCGACGGCTGCCCGCCGGGGCGACCGGAGTCCGCTCCGACCGCACGGCGTGCGTCCGGGAGGCGGTGAGCGGCGGAGCGAGCCGCCCGTCCCCGCGCCCGGCGGCCGGCCGGCCGGTCCTGGACCCGATGATCTCCCGTACCGGCTCCTCGGCGGCCGACGGACGCGGCGGGTGCAGTGCCGTGCGCGGACCGCCGGTCGCGACGGGCAGCGACGGCACCAGCCGGCGACGGGCCCGCACCTGCTCGCGCAGCCGGTCCCGCAGGCTGAGGATCAGCGCCTCCGCCCTGGCGATCAGCGGCTCGCACCAGGGCAGCGCCAGCAGGATCAGCAGGCCGGCGGCCCAGCCGAGCAGCACATCGCTCAGCCAGTGCGTACCGAGGTAGACGGTGGTGAGGCCGACGCCCAGCGCGACCACGGCCGAGAGGGCCGACAGATAGCGCCTGGCCCGGGGAGTGGTCGCCAGATACGCCAGGATCCCCCAGGTCACGACCGCGTTGGCGGTGTGTCCGGACGGAAATATATCGCCGCCGGCGAACAGTTCGGCCGATCCGATCTGTGTCGCGTAGTGGGGGCCGAGACGGCCGAGTCCGATCTTGACCGAGCCGACCGTGACGTTGAGCAGCAACAGTGCCGCGCCGAGGGTGAGCAGCGGCCGCAGGGTGTGCTGACGCCAGGAGCGCCAGCCCAGCCAGGCCGCCACCATCACGGCCGTCGGACCGCGCTGACCGAGAACGACGTAATAGTCCAGGAAGGCGTGCAGCTCCGGCCATTGCTGATAGGGCCGGAAGAGCATGATCTTCCAGTCGAGGGTCACCAACCAGGTCGACAGCAGTACGGCCACCACGATGGCGAGATAGAACGCCGACGTCCCGCCGAAGAGGGCGAGACGCGTGCGGGTCATCCGCGGGACCTCTATCTTCGGCGGTTCCGGCTCCCGGTCCAGCCGGGCAAAGATGTCGGTACGCACCCAATCGACGTTACAGGGAGTGAGTAGCGACCCTGGTCGATCCGGTCTCTTCGTGATGACGATGTGATGTGGAGTTGGTCTCAGTCGGGGGATTATTACCGGCCCCGGTCGGAGAATCCGATGACCTCCCGCCCAATTGCCGGTGAGTGACTTTCCGGAAGTCTGTTTGTACGCAGGGGAAATGCTTCAAACGGTTGTCCGCACGGAATTCCAGGCGGCGCGCGGCGCGGACGGAGTGGCGTACGCCACACTCCCGCGCCCTTCGGGGTGAGAGCTGCACCACGCGCTGGGCGCTTGAACTCGCGTACGCTGACGGCTCACTCGCCCGTCGATGCCGGGCCGCCCCGAGGACACGCGCCCCGGCCGGCGCCCACCGAGCGCGAGGGATTCACTGGGAGGTACGGACATGCAGCGGACGATCACGGCCGGAGCACGGCTCCGCGCCACCGGCGGCGGCGATGCCAACCGCTGGGTCGTCCTCGTCGTTCTCTGTGTCAGCCTGCTGCTGGTCGCGCTGGACGCCACCGTGCTCCATGTCGCCGTCCCCTCGCTCACCGAGGACCTGCGCCCCAGCTCCACCGCGCTGCTCTGGATCGTCGACGCCTATCCGCTCATCTGCGCCTCGCTGCTGATCCTCTTCGGCACGCTCGGTGACCGGGTCGGCCGGCGACGCGTGCTCCTGCTCGGTTACGCACTGTTCGGACTCGCCTCCGCGGTCGCCGCCATGGCCACCGCTCCCGAGGTGCTCATCGGGGCCCGCGCCCTCCTCGGCGTCGGCGGCGCGATGATCATGCCGGCCACCCTGTCGATCCTCCGGGCGGTCTTCCCCGACCGGCGGGAGCGCGCCACCGCCATCGGCATCTGGACGGCGGTCGCCGCCGTCGGTGCCGCCACCGGACCGGTGCTCGGCGGCTTCCTGGTCGAGCACTACTGGTGGGGCTCGGTCTTCCTGATCAACATCCCGCTGATGGCGCTCATCCTGCCGCTCGGCCGCTGGCTGCTCCCCGAGTCCAAGGGCGGCGGCGAGGGCCCCTGGGACGTGCTCGGCGCGCTGATGGCCGCGGCCGGTGTGCTCGGCGCCGTCCTCGGCGTGAAGCGGATCGGCGCAGGCGACCCCCTGCTCTCCCTCGCCACCGCGGGGCCGCTGCTGCTCGGGGTGGTGCTCCTGGTCCTCTTCGTGCGCCGCCAGCGACGGCGGACGCACCCGCTCATCGACATGCGGCTGTTCTCCCGCGCCGCCTTCACCACCTCCGTCGCCTGCATCGTGCTCGCCATGCTGGCCCTGGTCGGCCTGGAACTGATCGCCGTCCAGTACCTCCAGCTGGTCCTCGGGCTCAGCCCCCTGGAGACCGGGCTCCGGCTGCTGCCGCTCACCTTCGCCGCCATGGCGGCCGGCGCCACCGGCTCGTACACGCTGCGCCGGATAGGGCCGCGCCGCATGGTCGGCTGGGGCTTCGTGCTCACGGCCGCCGCCGTGCTGCTGCTGGTCCTGATGGGACAGCACGACCGGCCGCTGCTGCTCACCGTCGGCTTCGTGCTGCTCGGCTTCGGACTGCAGACCACACTCTTCTCGGCGTACGAGTCGATGCTCAGCGAGGCCCCGCCGGAGAGCGCGGGCGGGGCGGCGGCCATCGGCGAGACCTCGTACCAGCTCGGCGCGGGCATGGGCATCGCGCTGCTCGGCAGCGTGATGAACGCGGCGTACGCGCCCGGCCTCGTGGGCGTGCCCGGGGTCCCGGCCGAGGCGAGCCGGTCCGCGGCGAACTCGCTCGGCGAGGCGTACCAGGTCGCCGAGCATCTCGGTGGCGCGGCCGGTACGGCGCTGTACCACGCGTCCCGCCATGCCTTCGTCAACGGTCTGCACGTGACGCTCTTCGTCAGCGCGGGTCTTCTGCTGCTCGGCGCGCTGATGGCGCTGCGGCTGCCCCGGGTGATGGAGTGCCCGCCGGACGCGGAGGAGAAGGCCACCACCCTCGCCGGTGCGGCCGACTCCGGCGCCGGCGTGCGGGTGCCCGCCAGCCGGGAGCCGGTCCCGTGTCCCGACCGGGTCGGCCGTAAGACCGCCACCCGTGAGGTCTCCGGTCGCGAGGCCGCCACCGCCGGCCGTGAGGCCGTCGGTCGTGAACCGGCCGAGCGGGCGGGCTCCGGGCGCACGGCGCGCTGACCGGAGCGGAGGGTGCCTGGCGGGACGCCCGGTGGTCGGAAGTGATCCGGCCGGGGAGCGCCCCGCTCAGCTCTGGTTGAAGAAACCGTCCTGCGCACGCCCGGCGGAGTCACCGCTGACGATCTGCGTGTCGGCGGGGGTCAGCAGGAACACCCGCGTCGCCACGCGCTCGATCGATCCGCGCAGACCGAAGGCGAGGCCGGCCGCGAAGTCCACCACGCGCTTGGCGTCGGAGGGCTCCATCGCCGTGAGGTTCACGATCACCGGGACGCCGTCCCGGAACAGCTCGCCGATCCCGCGGGCGTCGCGGAAACCGTCCGGGGAGACGGTCGCGATCCGGCGGCCCTGCTCCTGAGCGGAGTCGGACGCCACCCGGACCCGGGGGTCCGTCACCCAGGCGTCGCCGTTCTCGGCACCCTCGGCGTACTCGTCGTCGTAGTAACGCTCGTCGTTGTCCTCGACGAGTCCCAGCCAGGCACTCGCCTTGCGCACCGATCCCATGGACGCCTCCTTTCAGCGCGGTCACTTGTGGTTCCGCAATACCCATCGTGGTCCATGATGCGGATCGCGCGCCAAGTGGATAGTCGCCGCGCAGGGGATTCGTGACGGTACTGGTGCAGAACGTGAGGCCCGTTAGCTGGCGAATCGTCAGGAAACTTGCGGTATGCGGGGCCTGACGGAGGATTGGACGGACTGCGCAACTTAAAATATGAAAGTCGGGCCGGAAGGGTGACGTGGCGGGCGTACGGGTGAACGGTCCCGGTCGATACGATGCCGGTCGCACACGCGCACGACACGCGCGCACGGCTCACGGGGGAGTCTCTTGTTCGGAATCGTCAGGCCCTGCACCCACCGTCTCGGCGACGGTCTCAAGACGGAGTGGATGGCCCATCTCTGCGGCCTCTGCCTGGCACTTCGGGCCGATCACGGCCAGTTCGCCCGGGTGGTCACCAACTACGACGGCCTGATCGTTTCGGTCCTGACGGAGGCTCAGACCGGTACCAGGACGGGGGCGGTTCCGGGCGGCCGTCGCACAGCCGGGCCCTGCCCGCTGCGCCGGATGAAGAGTGCCCCGGTCGCCCAGGGCGAAGGCGCCCGGCTCGCGGCGACGGTGTCGCTGGTGCTCGCCTCGGCGAAGATACGGGACCACGTCGCCGACCGGGACGGGTTGTTGGCCCGCCGACCGGTCGCCGCGGCGGCCCGCCGGGTCGCCAGGTCCTGGGACCGCGCGGGTGCGCGGACCGGCCGTCAGCTCGGCTTCGACACGGCGGTCCTGGTGGACGCGGTGGACCGGCAGGGCGGGATCGAGTCGCTGGCCGGGCCCGGAACGCCGCTTCTCGTCGTGACCGAGCCGACCGAGACGGCGACCGCGGCCGCGTTCGCGCACACCGCCGTCCTGGCCGGCCGGCCGGAGAACGCCGCGCCGCTGGCCGAGGCGGGGCGGCTCTTCGGGCGCCTCGCGCATCTGCTGGACGCCGTGGAGGACCGGCAGGCCGACGCCGTGTCGGGTGCCTGGAACCCGCTCGCGGCGACGGGTACCTCCCTGGAGGAGGCGCGGCGGCTCGCGGACGACGCGCTGCACGGGATACGGCTGGCGCTGCGGGACGTGGAGTTCGTCGACGGTGGACTGGCGCACCTGCTGCTCGCGCACGAGCTGCGCAACTCGGTGGACCGGGCGTTCGGGACGACGACCTGCGCGCACGGCGCCTCCGGGGCGTCGCCGGGCAGCCCCTACCAGGGCGGCGGCTCCGGCTCGTACGGTGCCTCCGGCTCGTACGGTGCCTCCGGCTCGTACGGTGAGGGGAACCCGTACGGCGGCGGGAATCCGTACGGCGTGGGTGGCCCCTACGGCGGCGGGGCGGGCGGCCCCGGGGGTCCCGGCGGGCTGCCGCCGCAGTTCGGCGACGGGGGCCCGCGGCGGCCCGAGCCGCGCGGGTTCCTGGCCGGCTGCGCTGCCTTCACCTGGCTGTTCTGCACGTGCCGGCTCTGCTGCGCGAAGGAGTACGAGGGCCCCTGGTCCCGGAAGAAGCGCAAGGGCTGCTGCCGGACCGAGACCGGCCGCGACTGCGCCTGTGACAGCTGCGAGTGCTGCTGCTGCGACTGCTGACGGCCCGTCGGCCGCGGCGGGTGCCCCGGCCGTATGGAAGGGTGGGACACCATGAGCACGGATCCTCGGCAGGACTGGCAACGCTGGCACGAGCAGCGCGTCGCCGCGGTCGCCTCCTCGTACGGCCCACTCTCCCTCACCGGCACGTACTGGCTCTCCGACCACCCGGAGGGGCGAATTCCGGCCGTTCCCGGGCAGTGGCGTGCGGACGGCGACGAGGTGGTCCTCACCGCCGGCGCCGAGGACGCCGTCACCGTCGACGGCAAGCCGCTGATCGGCAGCGTTCGGCTCACCGCCGACCACGCCCCGGTCCACGAGTCCCGGGTCGAGTCGGCCGGGCGGCGGCTGGTCGTGCTGCGCCGCGAAGGGGAGTGGGCGGTACGGGACTTCGATCCGGAGTCGCGGGCGCGCCGCGCCTTCCGGGGCATCGAGGCCACCCCGTACGACGACCGCTGGGTGGTGCCGGGCACCTTCCGGCCGTACGAGCGCGCCCGCAGCGTCCGGGTCGAGAACGCGGACGGCAGGGAGCGCGGGCTCGGCCTGTCCGGCGAGCTCTCCTTCGAGCTCCACGGCGCCGAGCACACCCTCCAGGTCGCGGTCGAGGACGACGGCACGCTGTGGGCGGTCTTCGCGGACGCCACCAGCGGCCGGGACAGCTACCGCTTCCGCTTCCTGCGGCCGGCCGCCCCGGCGGAGGACGGATCGGTGACGGTCGATCTCAACCGCGCGCTGCTGCCGCCGTGCGCCTTCGTGGACCATTTCATCTGTCCGTTCCCGCCGCCGGGGAACACCCTCGACACGGCGGTGCCGGCGGGGGAGCGGCGGGTGATCGAGGCCTGACCGGGGCCTCTCCTCCCTGGCCGGGACCGGCGGCCCGGGGCGCGGCGGGCGCCGACGGCGAGAGGCCCGCGGGCGCCCGTTCGGCATGCGGTCTTGTGCGTCCGCTCGCCGAAGGCCACTATCACTGGCGTGCTGTCAGGGACACGACACCCTGATCGCGTCTCACGGGCCCGCCCTCCACGGGCCCCTCCGCTTTCCCATGAGGAGATCAGTGAGGAGACCAGTGAGCAGACCAGTGAGAACCGAGCGCGCCCGATGGTTCGCCGTCGCGGCGGCCCTCGCGGCCACCACCGCCGTCGCCCTCCCCGCGGCCCAGGCGGCCACCGCCCCGGCGCCCGCCGGAGCCACCCAGCTCGCCCGCGCCGACGCCGCCGTCCTCAAGGCGGACGTCGGAGGCACCGCGTGGTACGTGGACCGGGCCGCCGGCCGGGTCGTCGTCACCGCCGACGCCACCGTCTCCGACGCCGAGATCGCCAAGATCCGGCAGACCGCCGGCCCCGACGCGGGCGCACTCACCATCGAGCGCACCCCCGGCGTCTTCAAGCCCCTGCTCGGACCCGGCGACGCCATCTACGGCGGCGGCTACCGCTGCTCCCTCGGCTTCAACGTCCGCAGCGGCAGCACGTACTACTTCCTCACCGCCGGCCACTGCGGCAACTCCGTCAAGACCTGGTACGCCAACTCCGCCCAGTCCACGCTGATCGGCGACACCGTCGGGTCCAGCTTCCCGGGCAACGACTACGCCCTGGTCCGCTACGACAACACCTCGCTCAGCCACCCCGGCGGCTTCACCGCCGCCGACGCCTACGTCGGCGAGCCCGTCAAGCGCTCCGGCTCCACCACCGGCACCCGCAGCGGCACCGTCACCGGCCTGAACGCCACCGTGCACTACTCCGGCGGTGGCACCGTGCGCGGCATGATCCAGACCAACGTCTGCGCCGAGCCCGGCGACTCCGGCGGTGCGCTCTACGACGGCACGAAGGCACTCGGCCTCACCTCCGGCGGCAGCGGAAACTGCTCCACCGGCGGCACGACCTTCTACCAGCCGGTACCCGAGGCCCTCGCCAAGTACAAGGTCAGTCTGTACTGAGCCACCGCACCGAACCTCTCGGGCCGGCCCGGTGGTTGAGCGTCGTACGGCCGAAAGGCCCTCTTGCGGCGCCGAGCCGGGCGGGCCGAGACTCCCCCACAGCGCCGGCCCCCGGGCCGCGCCTCACGGGTCCGACACCCCACTGCGGGCCCCCGATTCCCCGCTGGAGGAACCAAAGTGAGGATCAAGCGCACCACCCCCCGCAACGCCACCGCGAGACGCACCCGCCTCCTCGCCGTCACCACCGGGCTCGTCGCCGCGGCGGCACTCGCCGTCCCGACCGCGAACGCCGACACCGCCGAAACGTTCAGCGCGACGCAGCTCTCCGCCGCGAGCGACGCCGTCCTGGCCGCCGATGTGGCCGGTACCGCTTGGCACATCGACCAGGCGACCGACACCGTCGTCGTCACCGCCGACTCCACCGTCTCCCAGGCGGAGATAGCCCAGATCAAGCGCCAGGCGGGCGCCAACGCCGGGGCGATACGCGTCGAGCGCACGCCCGGGAAGTTCACCAAGCTGATCTCCGGCGGGGACGCGATCTACGCCAGCAGCTGGCGCTGCTCGCTGGGCTTCAACGTCCGTGACAGCGCGGGCAACTACTACTTCCTGACCGCCGGCCACTGCACCGACGGCGCGGGAACCTGGTACGCCAACTCCGGCCGGACGACCGTGCTCGGCTCCACCTCGGGATCCAGCTTCCCGAACAACGACTACGGCATCGTCCGCTACACCAACAGCTCCATCGCCAAGCCCGGCACGGTCGGCAGCGTGGACATCACCAGCGCGGCCAACGCCACCGTCGGCATGTCCGTGACCCGCCGCGGCTCCACCACCGGCACCCACAGCGGCTCGGTCACCGGCCTCAACGCCACGGTCAACTACGGCGGCGGCGACATCGTCTACGGCATGATCCGCACCAACGTGTGCGCCGAGCCGGGCGACTCGGGCGGCGCCCTCTACTCCGGCAGCCGCGCGATCGGCCTCACCTCGGGCGGCAGCGGCAACTGCTCGTCGGGCGGCACGACCTTCTTCCAGCCGGTCACGGAGGCGCTGAGCGCGTACGGGGTCAGCGTGTACTAGCCGCAGGCGGCACCTGCGCAGCACCATGACCCGAACGAGACATCAGGTCCCCCGGCCGGACGCGGCCGGGGGATCCGTTCGTCTTCGACCATGTGGCGGCAGGCCTCACCGGAAAGGCGTTCCAGTGGGGCCTGCTCGGCCTGCCCGACTTTCGAACTTCGACACCGACATGAGCGACGACCAGCTGGCGGTCGCGGTGACGGTGGTCGTGGAGGACGCGGAGACTCGCCGGAGGAGGACGGGCTGAGGCTGGAGAGGGCGGGGTCGGTGAGGTGCGGGCCTGCCGTCAAAAGCCCAGCGGCCCCACCGGAAAGAGATCCGGTGGGGCCGCTGGGTCTTTATACGGAACCAGTGACGGGGTCATCTCCAGGGGAGATGCCAACCCCGACGCATCCGATCACTTTGAGCGGATGCGGATCGAGGTAGAGCTGAAACCAGTATCCCGCTCGTTCACGGTCGTCCACGTAGCCCACAAGAAGGCCCCGCTCGCCCATTTCGGCAAGACTCGCAAGGCATTCCGTGGCCCCGACGACCGGCCTGCCGCGCCGTTGCGTGGCTGTCACCCTGCGGTGCAGGACGCCCCGAAGTCTCGGCGCCGGAACGGTGCCGAGCCAGACGTTGAAATGCGCTCCAGAAAGCAGTGCATTTTTGGCCTGAACACTGACCTCGGATCCGGACTCCCATGCGGCGAGCAGTTCACTCGCGGATACTTGGTTCATCTCATCGCCGCCTGACGGGTGACCAGGTCTCCCCGAGGTCGAAGCTGATCTCGTCGGCCTCGATTTCACCGACAATGAGATGCTCGTCTTCACCCCAGTTTTCATATTCCGTGTCGTGGATCTGAATATTCCTCGACGGTCCGATGGCGGGATCGATGTTTGCCACCCTGATACGCAGCATCACACCTTCCCCAACCCAGTTGTCGCCCAGAGTCTGGGCACTTTCCGTGGCCGTATCGGGGTCGTCCGTCCACGACGTGAAGTTGCTGTCTGTCTTGTTTGCACCGGAGTGCTCTTCGATGGTCCGGTTGCCTCCGATGGGAACCGCACGGCCTTCAGCAGCGGCATCGTAGCGGTTGTGCCCCCTAGCAAGACCCCGGTACAGGTACCCGTCCTGGCTCCTTCCACAGTTGTGGACCAAGACCGGGGCACTGCCCGCCACAACATAGTAGGTGTGGACGTCCGAGACGGTCAGGTTGTGAACCGTGGCGCCCTGACCGGTCCACCGCCGGACGGCGGTGACCTGTACATGGGTACCCGTGCTGGTCTGAAGCCACTCGCCCGATGTCAGGTCCGTGGCGTCGATCCAGCTGCCGAGCTCGGGGACCCAGAAGGGGTGGCCGTCGGTCGCGGTGACCTGGGCCGTCTTCGAGCCGGCTGAACCGTCGACGTCGATGGTGACGGTGACCAGCTTCTTGAGGCCCTGCCCCCTGATCTCAGCGGTGACCGTCTCGATCCGGGTCTCCCCGGTCCTCGGGTCGGTCGCCTTGATCTTGTCGCCGGTCTTGACCTTCTCGATCGGCTTGGTGGAACCATCGGCCATCAGCACCTTCGTGCCGGGCACGAAGCTGTTGTCGGCCGTGCTGCAGGAACCGCCGCTGCCACCGCTGCTACCGCCGCTGGCCTTGCCGGAGCCACCACCACCGCTGGAGCCTCCCTTGCTGCGGGAGGAAGCGCCGGACTTGCCGCCGCCTCCGCCGCCGGAGGTCTTGCTTCCGCCGCCCTTGCTCGGTTGCGAGGAGGACTTCGGTGCGGCCTTGGACTGGGACTGCTTCTGGACGGGGTTACCCGTCTTCCGCTTCGCGGCGGCCGCTTCGTCGGCCTTTCTCTTGGCGGCTTCCGCGGCCTTCTTCTTCGCTCTTTGGGCCGCCTCCTTCTTGGCCTTCTCGATAGCGGCCTTCTTGGCCTTCAGTGCAGCTGCCTCGGCTGCCTTGGCCGCCTTCAGCACGGCCTCGGCCGCCTTTTTGGCTGCCTTGAAGGCCTTGATGGCATCGATCGTGCGGTTGACCGCCTTGATGAGGGACGGGATCTTCCCGAGCTTCATCCACGGGACGGCATCGACCACGATGCTGACGCAGGACCACATGTCGCCGCCGAAGCAGGCCATGGCGTCGTTGATGCCGATGAAGTCCTTCAGCGTCTCCCACGCCACGGCGAGGATGACCGAGGTGAGGGACTTGCCCTGCATCGCCTGCGCCTGCGCGACCTGGGCAGCGGACAGGCCGGCGCCGGCGAGGGCCGCGGCCTTCTCCGATGCGGTCAGGCTGATCGCGAGCCCGGTCGGGTCGGAGTACGTGACCGGGTTGTTCTGCGCGTAGCCGTATCCGTTCGACTGCAGCGGATCGTTCAGATCGATCAGCGGGTCGACGGAGAGGAAGCGTCCGACCACCGGGTCGTACAGGCGGACACCCAACGGCTGGTAGCCCGAGGAGTCGTCCCGCGTCTTGCCCAGGAATCCCTTGTGGTTCTGGAGGTTGGCACCGGCGGTGCCGCGCTCGTTGCCGAAGGGGTCCTGCTTGCGGATGCGCACCGACTGACCGCCGTAAAGGGCGACCTCCGTGTACGCGCTGCCCTGATGGTCCGTGGTCTGGGCGACCAGGGTCTCGGATCCGGTGCCGTAGGCGTAGCGCATGACAGCACCGCCCGGAGCCGGGTAGGTGCGCTGGGTGTTGACCAGGACGCCGCCCTGCTGGACGGTCACCTCGGCCTCGCCCAGGTGGAGAGTGGCCTGCTTGCCCTTGATGGTGAGCAGACGGGTGCCGCCGGGGCCGTAGATGTGACGGGTGTCGTTCTGCGGCAGCCACTGCTGGGCCGCGGAAGCGGCGTCGCAGGTGGCGAGCACGATCGGCGTCGCGTTCACGTTCGCCGCGCCCTGGACCGCGAGGCACAGACCGGAGGCGATGTGAATGAGCTGGCCCGAGGCGTTGCGCCTCAGTTCCTGTGCGGTCGCCTGCGTGGCGGTGGCGCCGCACTTCTGGACCTGGACCGCCGATCCGGCCGTGTTGGCGGCGGGCTGGAGGCACCAGGTGCCGTTCACCGAGAGCGAGCCCCGGTTAGGGTCGGTCTGGGGAACCGTCGCCGTGCCCGGCGTGGGCGTGAACTTGAAGTTCTGCGCCACCGAGGTGTTGCAGGTGTACAGCTGGAGCGGCTGGCCGGCCGCGCTCAGACCCGACTTCAGGTCCAGACACTTCTGGCCGAGACCCACGTACGGGGTCTTGCCGCCGGTGCCCGCGCCGGTGATCCGGTCGACCAGACCGTCGTGCGTCCAGCTGAATTCCTGCTTGTCGCCGTTCTCGACCGAGGTGATCGTCTTGGTCTCACCGGTGAGCTCGTACAGACGGGTTGCCTCGGCGGTCACCTCCGCGCCGGCCGGCGTCTTGTACTTCTTCGTCACCTTGGTCAGCGTGTGCGGCTGGTCCTTGGCGGCGTTCTTGCCGTACGCGTACGTGGTGACCGCGTTCTTGGTGGTGTCGCCCGTAAGGTCGTTCTCGGTCAGCTGAGTGCGGTTGCCGAGCAGGTCGTACTCGTACTCCTGCCAGTAGCCCGACGTGTCCTTGCCCGCGGCGACCCGGAGCGTGCCGTCCGCGTTCTTGTTGAGCGAGCCGTCCGGGTTCCTCGGGTTGACGCAGTTCGTCTGGTCGTTGGAGGTCCAGGCGGACTTCAGCTGCCCGATCGGGTCGTAGACGAAGCACTGGCGCTCAGCGATCCCGGTGGACTTCTCCTGGATCGAGGTGACGTTGCCGGCCGGGTCGTAGCGGTAGGCCCGGTTCGATACCAGGTTGCCGTCGACCACGGTCCTGTCGGCCGTGGTGTCGTTGGGGCCGCCCTTCTCGCGGTAGACCGACTGCTCGGTGAGCTCACCGCTGGACTCGTCGAAGGAGTTCTGCGTCCACACCCGGTACGGCAGGGAACCGAGGGTGGAGCGCAAGACCTGGCCGTACGGGGAGTAGACCGTCTCCGAGCCGTACCAGTCCTTGCCGGAGATGGAGCGCGGCTTGCCGTCCTTGTTGTAGCGGACGACCAGCTTCTCCGCGCCGAACTTGCCCACCTCGGGAAGGGTGGTCTCGTCCAGCATGCCTCGGTCGTTGTACGTGTAGTCGTACCTGTAGTCCTTCTTCAGACCCCAGGTGTCGACGATGGACTGCGGCAGGGAAAGCGTGGTCGAGGTCGGCTGGTACTCCTTCGTGTAGCCGTGGACCGTCTGCGTGTACGCCTCTCCGTCGGTGTAGCGGACGGCGGTGGCGGGCATGCCCTTGCCGCCCGGGGCGGTGTCGTACGTGAACGAGGAGAGCAGCTTGCCGGCGGGGCCGACCTCGCGAATCTCCTTGGGACGCGACAGCTCGTCGTAGCCGTACCAGACCTTGACGCCACGGTCGTTCTCGGTTATCTGGACCCGGCCGAAGGCGTCGTACGTGTTGCGGCTCGTGCCCGAGTCCGGGTCCGTCGACGTCAGTATCTGGCCGTTGTGGTTGTACGTCCACGACCACGGGTGAGTCGTATCCGCCGACGCGATCGCCTTCACGGTCTGGCCGCGCCCGTCGATCTGGTAACGCGTCGACGTGTAGCGCTCCTTGACGCCTGTCGGCGAGGTGTACTCGGGCGCCGCCGGGTTGAAGGTGTCCGTGCGGACGGTGCGGCCGAGCGCGTCCGTCCAGACGCGGTAGGACGAGTCGCCCTTCGGATGGATGACCTTCGACCAGTCCTCGCCGTACTCGTAGTTGACGGCCCGCTCCGGGACCTCCTGCGAGACGGCCTCGGTCGTGCCCGTGAGCTTGACCTTGAGGACCGGCATCTCCTGCAGCACGCGGCCGAGACCGTCGTACTTGTAGCGGGTGATGTTGGGGATGGTGGTGTCCGCCAGCGGGGTGAACAGCTCGCCGCTCGGGGCGTCCTCGTTCAGGTAGGCGTTGTTGGTCTGGTAGACCTCACCGGCGTTGTTGTACAACGTGTCGGTGATCAGACGACCGCCGCCGTCCGCCTCCTCCTGCGACTGCCGCTCGCGGCCCAGACCGTCATAGATGGTGACGGACTTCTCGATCCGGTCCTTGTAACCACGCGCGTACGTGGTGACGTACGGAGGCTTGCGGATCTTGCCGCCGTTCGGGTCGTTCGGGTCGGGCTCCTCGGCCGGGATGACGTACTCGGCCCTGAAATCCGGCACGCCCGAACCAGGGGTGCGGCCCGGGGCCCACGCCTCGGCCATACGGCCCATCGGGTCGTACACGGCCTCGCTGACGTGGTTGTTGGCGTCGGTCGTCTTCACGGTGACCGAGCGGCCCGGCTCCAGCTCCTGGATCTCGCTGTGTCCGAGCACGTTGGTCGTGGTGATCTTGAAGACCTGGCCGGTGGCCGGCCCGATGGGCTCGTACTTGATCGTGGAGAACTTGGGCGTCGGCTGGGTCAGCTGCTCCGCCGGGGTCTGCTTGACCACGCGGCCGATGGCGTCGAACTCCTTGGTGCCGTTGCTCTGGAAGCCGGTGCCGGTGCCGTTGAGCGTCCACGCCTGGGTGGCCAGAGCGCGGGTCGTGGCGCTGAGTGCGTCGCCGTACTGCCCGCCGTCGTAGGCCGTGCGATTGCCTCCGCTCAGCGAACCGTAGTCCGTCCACTTTGCGTTCGTGCAGAGCGTCGGGGAGACCAGGACCTGCTTGCTCAGACCGATCAGGTTCTTCGCCGTCTGGTGGATGTACTCCGACTTGGTGCAGTACTCGTCACCGGTCTTACCGGTGTCGCCCAGCGACTCCACCAGCGTCGGAAGTCCGTACGTCGAGTCGTACGTCGTCGTCGTCTTCACCGACCGCATCGTGCGCGGGTCGTCCGCGTTCGTGCCCGACGACTTCGTGTAAGCGATCTCCTCGGGCTCCGTGACCCGCCACGCCGTCAGCGGCTTGAGCCCGTCGCCGAGGTCGCGGCTGGCGAGCTCGGTCGCCTGCGGGATGGTGACGCTGCGAGTCAGCCAGTCGGTGTCCGCGTCCGTCGCGTTGGAGTAGGACAGCTCCTCGGAGATGCGGCCGGCGAAGGCGTCACGGTCGTACACGGGCTCGCCGTTGTAGGTGATCGTGTTGCCGTGGACGTCCTTGACGGGGACGGTGTCGCCCATGCCGCGGAAGAAGCGGGTGACAGCCTTGGTCTTCGGGCCCTCGGCGCCCGGGACGTCCTCGGTGGGCGTGGTGCCCTCGCCGCTGTCGGCGGTGGCCTTGCGCTCACCGGTGAGGACCGTGGTCTGCTCGAAGCCCGCGAACTGCGAGTAGGTCCGGGTGGACTTCTTGGAGAACTCGGCTTCGGCGAGCTTCCAGCCGGCGTTCTTGTAGTCGTACGAGGTCAGCGTGGAGTACGAGCCGTCGACGTTCGGCAGTTCCTCGATCGAGGCGACCACGTACTTGTTGAACCAGTCGATGTCCTCGACCTCGGCGTCCGGGTGCCAGAACACGGGGTAGCACAGCCGGGTGTTGGACTTCAGCGCGGCGGTGTCGGTCTTGCCCGGCAGGTTGGTGCTGTCGAGGCACGCGGTCTCACGGGGCTTGTAGGTGACGACCGTCTCGCCGCCGTACTCGTTGACGACGCGGGCGATGCGCAGACGCGAGAAGCCGGGCCGCGGGTCTGTCTCCGGGCTGCCGCGGTAGACGCGGTTCGGCATGGCCTCTTCGTTGGACTCGAACCGCACCGCGTTGAGCTTGACGGAGGCGTCGGTGGAGCCCTCGCGGTCGTAGCCGGTGCGCTGGATGGACTCCAGCCACAGCGCCGTGTTGGCACCGGTCTCCAGGACCGGGAAGTTCTGCTTGAGCTGGTACTCGTCGACGACCTGACGCGCGGTGGTGTCGGTAAGGCGCTGCGCGGAGGTGGTGATCTTGTCCAGGCGCTTGCGGGTCCAGAACGTCGGACCGGCGTTCCAGCACTTGCGGGTGTACGTCGAGGTGACGGCCTTGCAGTTCAGGTCGGCCGGGGTGTCGTACCAGATGCGGTACTTGCCCGGGTCCTTGTCCGTGAAGTTCGCGTCCGTGCAGGTCAGCGTGTTCTCGGTGTAGCAGCGCTCTTCGACGGAGAAGTTCACACGGGCCGGGGCCGACGCGGAGAAGATGCTCTCCTTGCGCTGGCCGTAGTCGATCCGCGACAGGTAACCGCCGCGGTGGTACTTGACCGGGCCCTTGAAGTAGAAGTTCTTCGCGTAGTAGTTCTCCTCGCGCTCCCACCACAGCGACATGGCGTTGCCGTGGATGTCCTCGACGTAGTCGAGGTTCCAGCGCCAGGCCTGGTGGCAGGAGGAGTTCTTCCAGTCGGCGGTCGTCGAGCCCGCGTAGCACGGCTCACCCGCGTGGTTGCCGTAGACCGGCACCGCGAGGACGGAGTCGGTGTACGGGTCGTCGGCGGCGGTGCCGTTGTCCGACCAACCCGGAAGCTTGTTCAGACCGAAGTGGTAGCGAGTGCCGTCCTTGGTCGTGACGACCCAGTACTCGCCGTCCTTGTCCTTCAGCCCCGAACGCGGGTCCTTGGACGTGTCCTTGATCCGCTCGATCTTCGAACCGTCACCGTTGGCGGTGAACCACTGGCCGACGGGCTTGCCGTCGGAGCCGAGCGGTCCCTTCGTCGCGTCCCACACCAGCTCGGTGGTCATGCCGCCCAGCGACAGGGTGGCGTTCTCCGAGCCCCAGCACAGGTCGGCCGTCTTGTGGTCCTTGTTGTTCGACCCGGCCTTCTTGGAGTCCTGGCGGCAGTTGTTGTACGTCCGGGTGATCGAGCCCGCGTTGTAGTCCCAGCCGTCACCGATCCAGGAGGCCTGGTTGTTCGACGCCGAGGTGCGGCCGTCGACCGACTGCGAGTTGTACGACAGGCCGACCTTCGGCATCAGGCCGCCGGCGGTCTCCGGGACCTGCACCTGGTAGCTGTAGGTGAACGCGCCGTTCGACGAACCCGCCGCCCAGGAACCGGAGGACAGCAGCGGCGAGGCGGTGAAGTCACCGGTCGCTGAGGCACCGGTGTCCATCGCACCGACGACCTGACGGCCAGAAGCGCCCACGTTCGACGAGAAGGCGGCCTTGCGCGCCGAGGCGCCCGAGGCCTTCGAAGTGTCCTCGTCCGGCAGCAGGTTGGCGACCGGAATCGTGCCGGACAGGATCTGGCGGGTCGCGGCGTTCTTGGTCTTGCCGGACGTCGCCTTCAGCTTCGTCTTGGCCGCCGGCACCTCCTTGACGGTGCTGCGCAGCCGCTCGACCTCGACGTCCGGCTCGTCCTTGCCGGACATGGGCTCGGTGCCCGTGTCCGGCGCACAGTCCTCGGTCTCCGGGGAGTCGATGACACAGCTCGGCAGCAGAACGAGACCAAAACGCTCAGCGGCCAGTTGACCGTAGCGGTCCTCGAAGGCGGTCGTGTCGACGTCGACGAGCACCTGGGCTGCCGGGTCCGCCCCCGCCGGGGGCACGATCTCCATGATCATGCCGGGCACGCCGGTGTCCTCGGACGTGGTGGTCGCCTTGACCGCGACCTGCCAGTCACCGGCGATCAACGCGGCGTTCTGGCCCGCCGGCACACCCAGACCGACCGGCAGGAGCGCCGAGGTCGTCGTGTTCACGACCTGGACCGTGGACCCCGGCGCCGCCGTCGACGGGTCCGCCTTGCCGGCGTCCGCCACCCAGGGGTCCGTCGCCACCGGCTTGTATGCCGTGATCGGCTGCTCCGGCGCCGTGCTCAGCGCCTTCGGAGCCTGGGCGTCCTCGGGCAGCGTGGTGCTCTGCGGGAGGTCCGGGAGGTCGACCTCGGAGGTCTGCTCCTCACGGGTCATCCCGTCACCGGGAACGGCCAGGGCCTGACCGCCCAGGCTCGTCACCGTCAATATCGATGACAACAAAAGGACGGTCGCCGTGCGGCTTCGCCGACGGCGCCGTCGTTGTGACTCTGTCATGGCTAGGCGATCCCGCCCCGACCATGACAGTGGTTCTGAAGCACGCATGCGCGTCGACTCCCACCCAGACGAACAAGACAACGGAGGAGGTGCGGAAACACCAAAGAGCACGCGCCTGAATTCAGGCGCGTGCGTGCGCACTCTCTGTCATGCGCGCCACATTTTCAAGATCGAGGATCGTGATGCGGGAGCACGGAGGTGATCTTCACCACGGTGCATTTACTGACAGAGCCCATGCGCCGTTGATCTTTGCGATAGATCGGACATGGGAGATCTTCACACCGCAATAACGGGTTAAAGGCGCACAAGGTCGGACGGCCTGACGGGTACTCAGTTCACTACCACGCGGCACATAACGTATTCATAAAACCTTTAGATATAGACGTCGAATGCCGATCGTGTGATCGTGTGCGCGCCTTGTGCCCCGCGGCCTACCCGTTGGGGCTGTCTGTGTTGTCCTCAATCCACCTGGTTTCCACGGGAGTAGACCGCCGTGCCTGCGCCGCCTCGTCTTCTCAGCCCATTCGTGCGCACGCGCACACGGCTGACCCTCACCCTCGGCCTCGTACTGGCCGCACTCACCGCCACGCTCCTGCCCTGGTGGCAGCCGAGCACGCCTCCGACCGCCAAGTCCCCCGTCACGGACGCCAAGCAGGCGTCGACCGGTCCGAAGGACGAGGCCGCCGCGGCGGCCGAGGCCAAGCGGATCGGCAAGAAGGTGCTCGTCGACACGGCGACCACCGAGACCCAGCTCGTGTGGGCGATGCCCGACGGCAAGATGCGCACGCAGATCCACGCTCTGCCGCAGCGCGCGAAGAATACCCAGGGCAAGTGGGCGCCGATCGACAACACGCTGCACCGGACAAAGGCCGCCGGCCAGCTGGCCGTCCGCCCCGTCAACGCCGTCGTGCCGGTCCGCTTCTCCGGCGGCACGGCTTCCGCCTCGGAGCGTGCGGACCGCTCGTACAGCCGCGCGCCGCTGACCGATGAGACCGTGCTGGCCGAGGTCGACCTGGGCGGCCACACCGTCGTCTACACGTGGCCGGGGGTTCTGCCCGAGCCGGTGCTGGACGGTCCGCGTGCCCTGTACTCCGAGGTCCTGCCGGGTGTCGACCTGCTGCTCGTGGTGCGTGAGGAGGGCGGCTTCGGTCAGCTCCTGATCGTCAAGAACCGCGAGGCCGCGCAGAACAAGGACCTCGCCGCCGTCTCCTACGGCCTGCGCTCGAAGACGGCCGTCTTCCGGCAGGACGCGAAGGCCAACCGGATCCAGGTCCTGGACAAGGCGGGCAAGGAGGTCGGCAACATCCCCACCCCGTTTGCCTGGGACTCCAACGGTCGTGACTCCGAGCTGCCCCCGGGCACCCCGCAGCGCACCTCCGTGGCCACCACGGCCGACGTGCTCAAGCTGTCGGGCCTGACCGGCATCGAGCCCGGCGCGAAGTCCGCGCAGCTGCCCGTCACCCTCGACGGTGACGGCACCGGTGCGGCCCGGCTCCACCTGAACGTCGCCCGAACCGGCCTGCTCACCCACAAGGACACGAAGTTCCCGGTCTTCATCGACCCGCCGCTCAACAGGGCTTGGCTGGCGTGGACGGTGGCGTACAAGAAGTACCCGAACTCCAGCTTCTGGAACGGTACGAATTTCTCCTCCGGTACCTCCGACGCCCGTGTCGGCTTCGAGAGCGACACCGGTGGTCTGGCCCGCTCCTTCTGGCGGATGGAGTTCTCCTCCACCCTCAAGGGCGCGAAGTTCGACTGGGCCACCTTCAAGGTCAAGAACAACCACTCCTGGTCGTGCACCGCACGTCAGATGGAGTTCTGGCTGACCGGCTCGATCTCCTCGGGTACGACGTGGAACGCGCAGCCGAGCTGGGGCAGGGTCCTGCACAAGAAGTCCTTCGCGCACGGCTGGTCGAGCTCCTGCCCGGACGACTACGAGGCGTTCACGGTGACGTCCGCGGCCCAGGAGGGTGCGGACAAGGGCTGGGGGAACATCACCTTCGGCATGCGCGCCTCGACCGAGACCGACACCCAGACCTGGCGCAAGTTCGCCGCGACCGGCGCCGTGATGGAGGGCCAGTACAACCGTCCGCCGTCGCAGCCCACCTACGGCACCTCCTCGCCGGGTGGCGACTGTGTGCCCGGCCCGACCAACAGCGTCCTCATCGGCCGGACCACCATCACGCTGAAGGCCAAGGGTCACGACCCCGACGGCACCCTGCCCAAGCTGCGCTTCCGTTTCTGGAAGTCCGGCTCGACCACCAAGAAGGAGTACGTCGCCACCCCGGCGACCACCGGCTACGGCCAGATGGTCATCGAGGCCACCGATCCGCTGCTGAAGGACATCACGGCCAACACGCTCTATTCGTGGGACGTGCGCGCCGAGGACTCGGCCGGTGAGGTCTCCACGTTCTTCCCGAACGGCACCGAGCCGTGCCGCATCACCGTCGATCCCACGGCGCCGCCGCAGCCGGAGATCACCAGCACGGTGTTCACGGAGGCCACGGCCGACGGCAAGACCTGGGCGTCGGTGAACTTCGGCAAGCCGGGTGACTTCACCTTCACGGCGGCCGGAGCCACCAAGTTCAAGTACGCCTTCGAGGGCGTCGGTTACGTCGACGCGCCGACCCCCGTCAACGGGACGGTCACGATCAGCAACGTGACGCCCAAGCACGCGGGCCCGAACGTGCTGACCGTCTACGCCTACGACGCCAACGGCAACCAGAGCATCCGCGGGGACTACAGGTTCTACCTGCCGCCGCGCGACAAGGCCGACGGCCCCGGCGACACGGGTGGCGACGACATCGCCGACCTCGTCATCGTCGACGCCAACGGCAACCTGCGGAACTGCGTCGGCGCTCCCGACGGAGAGCTGTACACCTGCCTGGCCGCCTCCTACGTGACCAAGGACAAGAAGCTCGACCCCGCCGGCCACTGGTGGAACGGCACCAAGGCCGCGCTGATCGCGCACTACGACGACGTCTACCCCGGTGACGGTTCGACCGACCTGTTCTCGGTCTCCCCGGACGGCCAGTTCTGGCTCTACCCGGGCGACGGCTACGGCAGCTTCAACGTCGACGACCGCATCGAGATCCGCCTGCCCCAGGGCGCCCCGGCTCCGTCCACCTGGACGCAGATGAAGGCGATCGGCGACATCACCGGTGACCAGAAGCCCGACCTGGCCCTGCGGGCCGGCACGGCCTTCTGGGTCCTGTCCGGCTACACCGGCGCCACCTTCCAGACCGCCACGCTCATGGAGGGCTCCGCCTGGGCCCGCCGCGACATCGTCAACATCGCCGACATCAACAAGGACGCGACGCCCGACCTGCTCTGGCGCAACCTGGACAACGGCAACATGTACGTCCGCCACGGCAAGCCCGGCACGGGCACCGGCAGCGTCGACCTCGTGTCGCTCAAGCAGGCCGCCAACTCCCTGAACGGTGACGTCTCCTACGGCACCAACTGGACGGAGGCCAACGTGGGGGTCGCGATCGGCATCCCGGACATCAACGCCACCAAGGACGGCGTTCCGGACATCTGGGCCCGCTCCGAGGACACCGGAAACATCAAGGTCTACCACCCGACCACCACCAACACCGGCGCACCGGTGAAGACCGTGCTGTCGGTGGACTGGCGCACCGTCAAGTCGTTCGGCTGATCCCGCCCGCCCACTGAACACCGAGCCCCGGCCGCCTGCTACGAGCAGGCGACCGGGGCTCGGTCGTTCAGCGGCTCAGGCCACCTCGTCCGCGATCCGCTCCTGCTCCGGTGTGCGCTTCAGCGAGGACAGCACCAGGGTGATCACGGTGCCGACGAGCGCCCAGGCCGAGAGGACCAGGAGCGAGCCGGTGACGTCGTTGCCCTTGAAGTACGCGATCGAGCGCGCCGCCCAGGTGCCCGCGCCCGGGGGCAGGGCCGGGCCGATCGCGTTCCAGAACGGGGGCAGCATCGGGAGCGGGAAGGCGCCGCCCGCGCTCGGATTGCCCGCGATCACGATCAGCAGGATCGCCAGGCCGATGCCGACGATGCCGAAGAGGCACTGGAGGGCCAGGGTGGCCGCGCCGACCGCGAAGACGACCAGGGCGCCCAGGCCCCACAGGGCCGCGACGCTGCCCGGCAGGGCCCCCAGGATCGGCCCCACGATGACCGCGCCGCCGAGGCCGCCCAGGACCGAGTAGAGGGCGAGCACACCGAGCCGGATGATCGCGCGCTCGCGGTTGGCCGGCCGGGAGCCCGCGCTGATGGCGAGGATCGCGGCGCAGATGTAACCGCCGACGCACCAGCCGACGACCAGGTAGAACGCCGAGAGGCCGTCGAAGTCCTGCTTGGAGGCCGGGGCGATGTCGACGGTTCGGACCGTGCGCCGGTTGGCGGCCTCGACCTCGGTGAAGAGCGTGTTCAGGGCGGAGGACAGCACCGCGCCGCCGCCGGAGGCGACGAGCAGGGTGTCGGTGGTCCCGGCCGGGTTCACCACCAGGGCGCCGTCGATCTCCCGGTTCATGATCTGCTTCCGGGCCTCGGCCTCGTCCATGACCGTCCGGGGGTCGAGCGGCTGGCCGGGAAGCTTCTCCAGTCGTCCCATGAGCTGGGCGGAGACCTGCTGCGGCGCGACCACGCCGAAGGGCACGTCCTTCGGTTTCGGGCTGTGCAGCGCCCCGACGTACGAGGCGATGAACAGCAGCTGGAGGGTGAACACGCCGAGGACGAGCAGGGCGGCTCGCGGGGTGACGGCGCTCTTCAGTTCAGCGGCGAGGCTCATGCCCCCACGCTCCGGGGCTGGGGGTGTTCGCGCAGGTGGGCCGGGGCCGAACGGATGACGGGCGGGCCGGACACCCGCCGCATCGTACGCACGTTCGAAATGGGTTAGGGTGAAGAAGAGGGGGTGGGAACGTACGTACGAATCGATGCGGGAGGTGCGCATGCCGGGGTTCACGCATCTGCACACCGCGTCGGGCTTCTCCCTGCGCTACGGCGCCTCGCACCCCGAGCGGCTGGCCGAGCGCGCCGCCGAGCGCGGCATGGACGCCCTGGCCCTCACCGACCGGGACACCGTCGCGGGCGTGGTCCGCTTCGCGAAGGCCTGTGCGGCGGCGGGGGTGCGGCCCTTGTTCGGCGCGGACCTGGCGCTCGCCGGTCCCGCCCCGGCGGGCCGGGCCGGGGCCGGTCCGCACGGTGCCGGTCCGCGTGGTGCGGGCCCCGCCGGTGCCGGTGCCGGTGCCGGTCTCGGGCGCCCGCGCGACCGCGGCCCGAACGCCGGGACCTCCGCGCGCCGCGTGCCCGTGTGCGGTGGCGCCTTCGTGGACGAGTCCGCGCCCCGCGCCGTCTTCCTCGCCCGTTCCCGTGAGGGCTGGGCCGCGCTCTGCCGGATGATCACCGCCGCCCACGCGGAGGGCGAGCGCCCCCTGCTGCCCTGGGACGCCCAGCACGGCGACGGCCTGATCGTGCTCCTCGGCCCCGCCTCCGACGTCGGCCGCGCCCTCGCCGCCGGCCGCCCCGACCGGGCCGCCCGGCTGCTCGCCCCCTGGCGCGAGCGGTACGGCGACGCGCTGCGCCTGGAAGCCGTCCACCACGGGCGGTCCGGCACGGGCCCCGGCTCCCTGCGGCTCGCCGCCCGTACCGTCGGCTTCGCCGCCGAGCAGGGCGTCCGCCCGGTCCTCACCAACGACGTCCGCTACGCCGACCCCGGCCAAGGCCCCGTCGCCGACGTCCTCGACTCCGCCCGCCGCCTCGTGCCCATCGACCCCCGCAAGGAGCTCGACAGCGGCGAGGCCTGGCTCAAGGGCGCGGACGGCATGGCGGCCGCCGCCGAACGGATCGTCGAGGCGGCGGGCTTCCGCCGGGACACCGCCCACCGGCTGCTCGAACAGACCCGGGCGGTCGCCGCCGACTGCCTGCTCGACCCGGAGGACGACCTCGGCATCGGCTCCGCCCACTTCCCCGAGCCGCACCTCGTCGGCGCCGCGCACCGCACCGCCCAGCGCGTCCTCGCCTCCCGGGCCGCCGCCGGCATGGTGCTGCGCGGTTACGACAAGCGCCGCGCCTACTGGGACCGGATGCACCGTGAGTTGGACATCATCGACCACCACGGTTTCGCCACCTACTTCCTGACGGTCGCTCAGGTGGTGGACGACATCAAGAAGATGGGGATCCGGGTCGCCGCCCGCGGCTCCGGCGCCGGCTCCCTCGTCAACCACCTCCTCGGTATCGCTCACGCCGACCCGGTCGAGCACGGGCTGCTGATGGAGCGCTTCCTGTCCAAGAACCGCACCGCCCTGCCCGACATCGACATCGACGTCGAGTCCGCCCGCCGTCTGGAGGTCTACCGCGCGATCATCGACCGCTTCGGCACCGAGCGGGTCGCCACCGTCGCCATGCCCGAGACCTACCGGGTGCGCCACGCGATACGGGACGTGGGCGCGGCCCTGTCCATGGACCCCGCCGAGATCGACCGGATCGCCAAGGCGTTCCCGCACATCCGGGCCCGGGACGCGCTCGCCGCCCTCGACGAACTGCCCGAGCTGCGCGAACTCGCCGGACAGAGGCAGAAGCACGGCAGGCTCTGGGAGCTGGTCGAGGCCCTCGACAAGCTCCCGCGCGGGACCGCCATGCACCCGTGCGGGGTGCTGCTCTCGGACGCCTCGCTGCTCACCCGTACCCCTGTCGTGCCCACCAGCGGCGAGGGATTCCCCATGTCCCAGTTCGACAAGGAGGACGTGGAGGACCTCGGGCTGCTCAAGCTCGACGTCCTCGGGGTTCGGATGCAGTCCGCCATGGCCCATGCCGTCGCCGAGATCGAGCGGGCGACCGGCGAGAAGGTGGACCTCGACGACCCGGAACAGGTCGAACCGGACGACCCGAAGACGTACCGGCTCATCCAGTCCACCGAGACCCTCGGCTGCTTCCAGATCGAGTCGCCCGGCCAGCGCGACCTGGTCGGCCGGCTCCAGCCCGCCACCTTCCACGACCTCGTCGTCGACATCTCGCTCTTCCGGCCCGGCCCGGTCGCCGCCGACATGGTCAGGCCGTTCATCGAGGCCCGCCACGGCCGGGCCCCCGCCCGCTACCCGCACCCGGACCTGGAGGGCGCGCTGAAGGAGACGTACGGCGTCGTCGTCTTCCACGAACAGATCATCGAGATCGTGCGGATCATGACCGGCTGCGGCCGGGGCGAGGCCGACCAGGCGCGGCGCGGGCTTTCGCACCCCGAGTCGGAGGGGCGGATCAAGGTCTGGTTCGCTCAGCGGGCCGCGCGGCGGGGGTACGACCTCGAGACGATCGCCCGCACCTGGGAGATCGTGGAGGCGTTCGGCTCGTACGGTTTCTGCAAGGCGCACGCGGTGGCCTTCGCCGTCCCCACGTACCAGTCGGCCTGGCTCAAGGCGCACCACCCGGCGGCCTTCTACGCCGGGCTGCTCACCCATGACCCGGGGATGTACCCGAAGCGGCTGCTGCTCGCGGACGCGCGGCGGCGCGGGGTGCTGGTGCTGCCGCTGGACGTGAACCGGTCGGCGGCCGCCCACCGTATCGAACTGGTGTCTGAGTCGCCGGAGGTGTGGGGGCTCCGGCTCGCCCTCGCCGACGTCCACGGCATCAGCGAGGCGGAGAGCGAGCGGATCGAGGCCGGACAGCCCTACGCCTCGCTGCTCGACTTCTGGGAGCGGGCCAGGCCGCGAAAGCCGGTGGCCGAACGGCTCGCGCAGGTCGGTGCGTTGGACGCCTTCGGCGCCAACCGGCGTGATCTGCTGCTGCACCTGACCGAACTGCACCGCACCCAGCGCGGAGCCGCCTCCTACGGCGGGCAACTCCCGCTCGCCCAGGGCCGGAAGACCGCCCCCATCGGTCTGCCCGACCTCGACGAGTCGGAGCGGCTCAGCGCCGAGCTGGGCGTACTCGGCATGGACGCCTCCCGCCATCTCATGGGCGACCACCACGCCTTCCTGCGGGAACTCGGCGTGGTCTCCGCCAAACGGCTGCGCGAGGCCCCGCACGGGCAGACCGTCCTGGTCGCGGGCGCGAAGGCGGCCACCCAGACCCCGCCGATCCGCTCCGGCAGGCGGGTCATCTTCACCACGCTCGACGACGGCACGGGCCTGGTCGACCTCGCCTTCTTCGACGACTCCCACGAGGAATGCGCGCACACCGTCTTCCACTCCTGGCTGCTGCTCGTCCGGGGCGTGGTGCAGCGGCGCGGCCCGCGCAGCCTCAGCGTGGTCGGGTCCGCGGCCTGGAACCTCGCGGAGCTGGTGGAGCTGCGGGCGACCGGAGGTCTGGAGGCGGTGGGGGAGCGTCTCGCCTCCCGGCCGGAGAGCACCGGCGAGAAGACCGCCGACGGGAAGCTCGCCGACGGGAAGTCCGCCGGCGAGAAGACCGCGGATGGGAAGCCCGCCGAGGGGAAGACCACCGACAGTGGTCGCCGGATCAGGATGTCGACGGGGTACGAGATGAACCCCTGGGCGGACCTCCAGCCGGCCGGCGAGGGCGCGGCGACCCCGTCGCGGAAGTTGTGGCACAGCAGTCCGGGGAGCGCGGGATGATCCTCTGTGTACGGTTCCGGCTGGAACCCGCGCCTTTCGAAAGCGGAGGGGCCGAGCCGATGCTGCCGCGACTGGTGGAGCTGCTCGGCGAGTTCACCCCGGTCGTCGAGGCCGCCCCGCCCGACACCCTGCTCGCCGACGTGCGCGGCGCGCTGCGCTACTTCGGCTGGAGCCCGGCGGAACTGGCCTCGGTGGTACGGGTCAGGGCGCTCGCCCTGTACGGCGTCGACTGCGTCATCGGGGCCGGTCCCAACCCGATGCTGGCCCGGATGGCCGCCCGCGAGGCCCGCCCCGGAGCCACCCTGGTCGTCGAGGATCCGGAGAGCTTCCTGCGGGACCGCCCGGTCGCCGCGCTCGACGGGGTCGGCCGCACCACCGCCCGTACCCTCTGCGCGTACGGACTCGACTCCATCGGCCGGGTCGCGGACGCGCCGCTCGCCGTGCTCCAGCGCCTGGTCGGCGCGAGGACGGGACGCGAGCTGGGGGAGCGGGCGCGGGGCGTCGACCGTACCCCGGTCGTACCGAACGCGCTCTCCCGCTCGATGGCCGCCGAACGCTCCTTCGACCGGGATGAGTTGGACCCGTCGGCCCAGCGCCGGGCGCTGCTCTCGCTCGCCGGGGAGCTGGGCGCCCGGATGCGGGCGGAGAAACAGGTGTGCCGCTCCCTGACGGTGACCGTGCGGTACGCGGACCGGTCCACCAGCAGCCGTACCCGTACGCTGCGCGAGCCGACCGCGCACTCGGCGGCGCTCACCGCCCTCGCGTACGCGGTCCACGAGTCGTTCGGGCTCCAGCGGGCACGGGTGCGGGGGATCGCGCTGCGCGCGGAGGGGCTCGCGCCGGCCGAGGGGGCCGCGCACCAGCTGACCTTCGACCCGGCGGACGAGAAGGCCCGGAGGATCGAGGCGGTGGCGGACCGGGCGCGCGCGAAGTTCGGTCCGCGGGCGGTGCTGCCGGGCTCGCTGGCCCAGGGGCCGGGGCCCCTGGCCGCCTGAGGCCGGGCCGCTACTCCTTATTGACGAGGAGTCATTTTTTACCGACGCGTACCTTCCCGGCAAGAACTACTCGTGCGTAGCTTGGCATGAGCAGAGCAATCCCCCCTGTGGTCCGGACCGCAGGGCTCGCTGCCGTCGCTCGTCCCAGGTTTCCCTTGAGCCGCAAGGAGATCGCACGATGCTGCCCTGGAAGCACGCGCTCAGAGCCGTGTCGGTCCTGCTGCTGACCGCCGCCGCCACCCTCGCCCCCACCGCCTCCGCCCAGGCCACCACGGCCGCCACCACCGTGAGCCGGGGCTGGAACGACTTCACCTGCAAGCCCTCCACCGCGCATCCGCGCCCGGTCGTCCTCGTCCACGGCACCTTCGGGAACTCCGTCGACAACTGGCTGTTCCTCGCGCCGTACCTGGTCGACCGCGGGTACTGCGTCTTCTCGCTCGACTACGGCCGGCTGCCGAACGTGCCGTTCTTCCACGGTCTCGGCCCGATCGAGAAGTCGGCCGAACAGCTCGACGCTTACGTGGACAGGGTGCTCGCGGCCACCGGCGCCGCCGAGGCCGATCTCGTCGGCCACTCCCAGGGCGGCATGATGCCTCGCCACTACCTCAAGTTCCTCGGCGGGGCCGAGAAGGTCAACGCGCTCGTCGGGATCGCCCCCGACAACCACGGCACCACCCTGCTCGGCCTCACCGCGCTGCTGCCGTACTTCCCCGGCGTCGAGGACCTGCTCAGCGAGAAGACCCCCGCTCTCGCCGACCAGATCGTCGGCTCCCCGTTCCTCACCCGGCTCAACGAGGGCGGGGACACCGTGCCGGGCGTCACGTACACGGTCATCGCGACCAGGTACGACCAGGTCGTCACCCCGTACCGCTCGCAGTTCCTCGACGGCGAGCACGTCACCAACGTCCTCATCCAGGACAAGTGCGCGCTCGACCTCTCGGAACACGTGGCGATCGGGACGGTGGACCGGGTCACGTTCCACGAGGTGGCCAACGCCCTCGACCCGGCCCACGCGACCCCGACCACCTGCGCGTCCGTGGTCGGCTAGCGGTCAGCGGCTGCGTCGGCGGCCGCCCGCCGACGGCGACGAGCGGCGGACCGTCGCGAAGAGCACCGCCGCGCCGATCGCCAGGACGGCGGCGCCACCGACCGCGAGGTATGGGGTCATGGCGTCGCCTCCGGTCGCGGCGAGGCTCTCGCCCGAGCCGTCGGCGGCCGCCGGCGCGTTCGGTGAGGTCGGCGTCGCCGGCTCGGTCGGCGTGGTGGGCTCGGACGGGGCCGGCGCGGGCGGCGCCGAGGCCGGGGCGGCGGCCGTCTCCTTCGCGCCCGTCTCCGCCTTGTCGTCCCCGTGCCCGCCGTGTTCGACCGACGACTCGTCCTTGCCGTCCTCGATCTGCTCGTCGGTGGGTGCGGACGGCGCCGGGGCCGTACCGCCGCTGTCGCGGCCGAAGACGACGTCGGAGCAGGTGTAGAACGCCTCGGGGGAGTCCGAGCGCTGCCAGATCGAGTAGATCAGATGCCGGCCGGACTTCCGCGGCACGGTCCCGTCGAAGACGTAGTCGCCGCCCTCCAGCCTCGGATCGGTCACCGTCGCGAACGGCTTCTCCTCCAGGTCCGACCAGCTCAGCGGCTTCGACGGGTCGTAGCCGTCCTTGGTGACGTACAGCTCGATGGAACCCCGGTGCGGCGCGGTCGCCTTGTAACGGAAGCGGTGCGCACCGGAGTCGAGCCGGCTCGCCGGCCAGTCGGCGCGTGCCAGGTCGAGGCCCCGGTACTTGTCGTTGCCGGCGCTGCACAACGCGCCGTCCGGGATCAGCTCGCGGTGCTTGCCGGCCGCGTTGGCGATGTTCACCGCGTTCCAGTCGTAGAACGCCTGCACCCCGCTCGCCGCGACCGCCGCCTTGCACGCGTCGGACCTCGGGCTCTCCGGCCCCTCCGCGTAACAGGCCGAGACCCGGCTCACCGGATCCGTCATCGACCCGTGCGCGGAGGCCGGGGCGGCGGCGAGACCGGCGAGCGCGAGCGGCGCGATGCCGAGGGCGAGAGCGGTGGAGGCCTTGCGGCGAGCGGTCATGTCGGAGCAACTCCTTCGGCGGGGGCCGGTGGGGGACGCGGGGACGCGCGGACGCGCGGAGGCGCTGACGCGAGGAAGACGCGGGGGCGGTCCGGCCCGGCGGCGCAGCCCCCCGAGAGCTACGGCACCGACGGCCCGGACCGGCCCGGCGCTCAGCAAGCTAGCCCGTCGAAACCGTGGAAAGGGCTGCTGGGCGGGGCGGACGGCGATCTTTATGGTCGCCTTAAGGCAGGAGTAAGAAGCCGCTCAGGAAGCGGAGGGAACGGCACCGGAACGGTGGCCCGAGCGGGGCCCGAGTGAGGCCCGAGTGGAGCCCGAACCTGCCGAGACGAAGCTCGCCGAGCGGCCCCGAACCGAGCCGGACGGGGAAGCCACCGAACCAAGCCGAACGGGGAAGCCACCGAACCGAGCCGAACGGGGAAGCGCCCCAAGCGCGAGCCGTCGCGCCCCGCGGGAGAGCCCGCGTGTTCAGCCCAGCCGGCGGTAGCGGCGCTCGGGCCGCCCCGTCCCCCCGTACCGCAGGGTGATCTCCGCGCGGCCCGTCTCCGCGAAGTACTCCAGATAGCGCCGGGCGCTGACCCGGGACAGCGAGCCCGCCTCCGCGCACTCCGTCGCCGACAGGCCCTCCGGATGCGCCCGGAGAATGCCGTCCACCAGCTCAGCCGTGGGCGCCGCCAGCCCCTTCGGGAGCTCCCGCGAACCCGGCGGGCGGGTCCCGAAGATCTGGTCCACGTCCTCCTGGCGGGCCTCGTCCAAATCCTCCAGGCGACTGCGCAGCGACGCCACGTGCCGCAGCTGCTCCTGCAGGGCGGCCTGGTTGAACGGCTTGATCAGATAGTGCAGCGCCCCCGCCCGCAGCGCCGAACGGATCGTGCCCGCGTCCCGCGCCGCCGTGATGAACAGCGCGTCGACCCCCAGGCCCGCCCCGCGCAGCTCCCGCAGCACGCTGATCCCGTCCATATCGGGCAGAAAGATGTCGAGCAGCACCAGATCGGGACGCAATAGATCGGCCGCGCGCAGCGCTTCGGCGCCGCTGTGCGCGACACCGACGACGGAGAAACCGTCCACGGCCGACACATAACGGCTGTGCAGCTTCGCGACCATGAAGTCGTCGTCCACCACCAGCACCTTCGTCACGCCGCCACGCTAGGTCGCGACCACAAGGACCACAACGTCCGTTGATTGCGGAAGAGAGACAGCTTCTTAACGCGCGGGCAACATGTGGGCCACTTCACCCCATCTACCCGAGAGGCGGCACACGTGCGTCTACGCACTCCCCTCGCCCTGTTCGGGGCGGCGCTGCTGGTGCTCGTGGGGCCGCCGCTGCTCTCCACCGGCGGCGGCTCCGACACCGGCACGCAGATCCCCGGCCTGCGGTTCATGGTCCCCAACACGCCCGGCGGCGGATACGACATCACCGCCCGCACCGCTGCCAAGAACGCCGAGGACGCCGGTCTGACCACCGACATCGAGGTCTTCAACCTGCCCGGCGCCGGTGGCACCGTCGGCCTCACCCGGCTCGTCGGGGAGCACGGCAACGGCCGGCTCGCGATGTCCATGGGCCTCGGCGTCGTCGGAGCCGTCCACACCAACAAGACCCCGAAGACCCTCACCGACACCACCCCGATCGCCCGGCTCACCGAGGAACCGGACATCGTCGTGGTCGGCAAGGACTCCCCGTACCGGACCATCCAGGAGCTTCTCGCCGCCTGGCGGAAGGACCCCGGCAAACTGCCCGTCGGCGGCGGCTCCTCGCCCGGCGGACCCGACCACCTCGCGCCGATGCTCATGGCCCAGGCCGCCGGCATCGCGCCGAAGAGCGTCAACTACATCCCCTTCGACGGCGGCGGCGAACTCCTCGCCTCCATCCTCGGCGACAAGGTCGCCTTCGGCGTCTCCGGCGTCGGCGAGTACCTCGACCAGATCAGATCCGGCGAACTGCGCCTCCTGGCCGTCACCGGCCCCGAGCGCGTCCCCGGGCTCGACGCCCCCACCCTCCGGGAGGCCGGACTCGACACCGAGTTCACCAACTGGCGCGGGATCGTCGCCCCGCCCGGCCTCTCCGACGCCGAGCGGAACAAGCTCGTCGGCCTGGTGACCAAACTGCACGACTCCCCGCAGTGGCGGGAGTCGCTGAAGAAGAACGGCTGGAACGACGCCTTCCTGCCCGGCGAGAAGTTCGGTGACTTCCTCGCCGAACAGGACAGGCAGGTCGCGTCGGTACTGAAGGAGCTGGGCCTGTGAGCACCCCCACCGAGAAGCGGTCCGGCTGGCTCCGCGAGCACTCCGAGCTCGGCGTCAGCCTCCTCCTCCTCGTCATCGGCGTCCTCGTCCTCACCGACGCCCTGACCATGTCCCTCGACCTCACCCAGCGCGGCCCCGTCGGCCCCCGGACCGTCCCGCTCGTCGTCGGCGCCGGCCTGCTCCTGGTCGCCGTACTCCTCGCGGTCGACGTCCTGCGCGGCGGGCGCGGCGAAGCCGAGGGCGGCGAGGACGTCGACCTCTCCGAGCCCAGCGACTGGCGCACGGTGCTGCTGCTCGCCGGCGTCTTCCTCGCCTTCGCCGTTCTCATCGACCCGGTCGGCTTCCCCGTCGCCGGCGCCCTCCTCTTCTGGAGCGCCGCCTACGCGCTGGGCAGCCGCCACCTCCACCGCGACCCCCTCATCGCCGCCGGCCTCTCCCTCCTCACGTACATCGTCTTCAACAACCTGCTCGGAGTCCCGCTGCCCGGCGGCCCGCTGATGGGAGTGCTCTGACCCATGGACTCACTGAACTCGCTCATCGACGGCTTCGGTACGGCCCTCACCCCGACGAACCTGCTGTGGGCCGCCATCGGCGTGCTCCTCGGCACCGCCATCGGCGTCCTGCCCGGCATCGGCCCCGCCATGGCGGTCGCCCTGCTGCTGCCGGTGACCTACGGACTGGAACCCACCGGCGCCTTCATCATGTTCGCCGGCATCTACTACGGAGCCATGTTCGGCGGCTCCACCACCTCCATCCTGCTCAACACCCCCGGGGAGAGCGCGGCCGTCGTCGCCGCCATGGAGGGCAACCCCATGGCCAAGGCCGGCCGCGGCGCCCAGGCGCTCGCGGCGGCCGCCATCGGCCACTTCACCGGCGGGATGATCGGCACCCTGCTGCTCGTCGCCCTCGCCCCGACCGTCGCCGCGCTCGCCGTCGACATCGGCGCGCCCGACTACTTCGCCATCATGGTCCTCGCCTTCATCGCGGTGACCTCCGTCCTCGGCTCCTCCCGCATCCGCGGTCTGGCCTCGCTCCTCATCGGCCTGACGATCGGCCTGATCGGTCTCGACCAGATGACCGGCCAGCAGCGCCTCACCTTCGGCTCGCTCCAGCTCGCCGACGGCGTCGACGTCGTCATCGTCGCGGTCGGCCTCTTCGCCATCGGCGAGGCGCTGTGGGTCGCGGCCCATCTGCGCCGTACCACCGGCGAGGCCATCCCCGTCGGACGGCCGTGGCTCGGCAGGGAAGACGTCCGGCGCACCTGGAAGTCCTGGCTGCGCGGCCCCGTCATCGGCTTCCCGTTCGGCGCGATCCCGGCCGGCGGCGCGGAGATCCCGACCTTCCTGTCGTACGTCACCGAGAAGCGTCTCTCGAAGCACAAGGACCAGTTCGGCAAGGGAGCCATCGAAGGCGTCGCCGGCCCGGAGTCCGCCGCCTCCGCCTCCGCCGCCGGCACGCTCGTCTCCATGCTCACCCTGGGGCTCCCGACGACCGCCGTCGCGGCCGTCATGCTCGCCGCGTTCCAGCAGTACGGCATCCAGCCCGGCCCGCTCCTGTTCGAGCGCGAACCCGATCTCGTCTGGGGCCTGATCGCCTCGCTCTTCGTCGGCATGGTCCTGCTGCTCGCCCTCAACCTGCCGCTCGCCCCCCTCTGGGCCAAGCTGCTGCGCATCCCGCGCCCGTACCTCTACGCCGGCATCCTCTTCTTCGCGGCCGTCGGTGCCTACGCGGTCGGCGGCGAGGCGCTCGACCTGGTGATCCTGCTGGTCATCGGCCTCATCGGTCTCGGCATGCGGCGCTACGGACTGCCCGTCCTGCCGGCCGTGATCGGTGTCATCCTCGGCCCGGCCGCCGAACAGCAGCTCCGCCGCGCGCTGCAGATCAGCGACGGCTCCCTGACCGGCCTTGTCGACACCCCGTTCTCCGTCACCGTGTACGCGGTCGTCGTGGTCCTGCTGGCCTGGCCGCTGCTGAAGAAGGTGATCAAGCGCCGTCGTAACGTGACGGTATGACAGACGCCATGCCCCGCCTCGCGGTCCCCGACGACGTGCCCGCCGTGAAGTCCGTGACCGACGCGGCCTTCCGGCACTACATCGAACGGATCGGTCTCGTACCGGCGCCGATGGAGTACGACCACGCGGCGAACGTGGCCGCGGGGAGGGTGTTCGTCGTCGGGGACCCGGTGCTCGGCCTCGTGGTGGTGATCCCCGAGGCCGACCACCTCTACCTGGACGAGATCGCGGTCCATCCGGACGCCCAGGGCACGGGCCTCGGCCGCACCCTGCTCACCTGGGTCGAAACGTACGCCAGGGAACTGGGGCTGCCGGAGGTACGACTGCTGACCAACGCGATGATGTGGGAGAACCAGAAGCTCTACGAGCGGTACGGCTACGAGATCGCCGAGCGCCGCCTGGACGGGCCGTACGACCGCATCCATTACCGCAAGCGCGTGCCCGCGCTCCTCGACCCGCCCCGGACGCGGTGACTTCTGGGGGCGGCATCGTCGAGGAGCCCGCCTGCGCCGTCCCGGCGCCGCGACCTCAACCCAGCAGCTCCAGCAGGCCCTCGCGGCCCAGCACCTCCAGCTCGTCGAGGGCGACGACCGCGCAGGCGGCCGCCTCCGGGTCGGAGGTGGCCAGGCCGCTCGCCGCGAACTCGTCCTCGTCGAGTCGCAGCACCTCGCTGCCGTCCGCCGACACCCAGAGATCCAGGTCCAGGTCCTCGACCACCACCTCACCGCCCTCCCCGATCGCGGCAGGCCGGGTGATGTCGCAGTACCAGCCCTTGAGCGCGCCGTCCGCCGAGCGGATCTCCTTGACCGCGTACCAGCGGTCGCGCCAGTAGTGCTCGACGAAGACGTCGCCCGGCTCGAACCGTACGAAGCCGAAGTCCCGTACGCCCTCCGCCGCCCAGGGGGCGCGGACCGTGAGCCGGGTGCCGTCGTCGGCGAGGACGTCCGCCGGGTAACGGATCTTCGTCCGCCCCGCCTTCATGAGCACCACATCAACCAAGCGTGCGGACATGGCGTACCTCCGTCGCGCAGATCTCGTATCCGAACCATGAGTTGATGGCCAGCATCGGTCCGTTCCCGGCGTCGTTCCCGGTGAACGCCTCCGTACAGCCGGCGGCGCGGGCGCGGTGCAGGGAGTGATTCTTGGCGAGCTTGGCCAGGCCGCGGCCCCGGAACGCGGGGTCGGTGCCGGTCATTACCGAGCCGTACCGGCCGGCGCCGTCGGTCTGCGCGGCGCTGAAGGCGGCGGGTTGTCCGTCCACGACGGCGACGGTGGTCAGCTCGCGGTCGAGCAGGGGGTGGTTCCAGGTGGTCGCCAGCCAGTGCTCGTAGTCGGTGAGCTCGGCGCCGACGTCACCCGGTTCGTCGGCGGTGGTCAGCGCGTCGAGGACGAAGAGCGGACGGGGGTCGGCGGCGAACTCGGCGGCCGTCCGCAACTCGACACCGGCGGGCGGGCCCTGGAGCGGGGGCAGCTCGGCACCGGCCAGGTCGAGGCGGAGGAAGTGCGCGGACCGGCTGGACGCGTACCCGTGCCGCTCGGCGAAGGCGCGGAACCCCGGCTCGTCGAGCACCCAGCTGTAGAGCGTGGTCGCCCCGACCTCCGCGAGGTGCTCCTCGGAGGCCCGCAGCAGGAGCGTGCCGGCGCCGCGGCCCCGCTTCTCCGGGTGGACGTAGATGTTGACCGAGCCGATGCCGGGCTCTGGGGCGTCGTACGCGATGCCGAGCTGCGAGCAGCCGACGATCTCCCCGTCGATCTCGGCGACCAGGGGCCGCTCATGGGCGTCGGGATGGGCGTGCGCCCAGTCGAAGGCCACCTGGGCGGCGTTGGCGAGCATGCAGGGGAGGGCTGCCCGCCGGACCCGGGCGAAACCCGCCGCGTCCTCGGGGTCTTCGGGCCGTACATCGCGCACGATCACAGTCATGGTGCCGCACGGTACGTGCGGGGGTGGTGGGGCCGCCTCCCATTTTTCCGTGCGGCGGGGGCAGAATCGGCCCGTGACATTGCGAATCACCGTGGACACGGGCTCCCCGACCGCCCCGTACGAACAGCTGCGCGCCCAGATCGCGGAGCGCGCCCGCTCCGGCGCGCTGCCGGTCGGCTACAAACTGCCGACGGTACGGGGCCTGGCGGAGGACCTCGGCCTGGCGGCGAACACGGTCGCCAAGGCGTACAAGGCGCTGGAGGCGGACGGTGTGATCGAGACGAGGGGCCGGCACGGCACGTTCGTCGCGGCGGCGGGCGACGCGGCGGAGCGCCGCGCGGCGACGGCGGCGGCGGCCTTCGCGGAGGAGGCGCGGCGCCTCGGCCTGACCCGCGAGGCGGCCCGCGGCGCGGTGGACGAGGCCCTGCGGGCGGCGTACGGGGCGTGAGCGGCAGCGGCTCCGCCCGGCCTACAGGTACAGTCCCGCGTCCGGTCGGCGGGACTCCGGGACGCCGGTCGGAGCCGTGCCCCGGCGCAGCGCGAACAGCTCCGCGAGCGTGGCGCCCTGCGGGCCGAGTGCTTCCCGGCCCTGGACATCCTCGCCGAGCCACGACAGTGCCTCGGCGCGGGTCAGGCCGCCCACCTCGATCCGCGCCAGGCAGCGGCCGGGCCGGACCACCGCCGGGTGCAGGCGCTCCAGGTCCTCGTTGGTCGTGACGCCGACGAGGACGTTGCGCCCCTGGCCGAGGAGACCGTCCGTCAGGTTCAGCAGCCGCGACAGCGCCTGCCCCGCCGTGTGCTTCGCCTCGCCCCGGATCAGCTCGTCGCAGTCCTCCAGGAGCAGCAGGCGCCACCGTCCCTTCGCCGTGCCCTCGTCCTCACCGATCGCGATGTCCATCAGATAGCCGACATCGTTGAAGAGGCGTTCCGGGTCCAGGACGCAGTCGACCTGGCACCAGTCCCGCCATGACCGGGCCAGCGTCCGCAGCGCGGACGTCTTGCCCGTTCCCGGCGGCCCGTGGAGCAGCAGCAGCCTGCCCGCGATGTCGTCCGGCGTGACCTTCATCAGCCGGTCCATCGACTCGGCCACCGGCGCCGTGTAGTTGGGCCGGATCTCCTCCCATGTGCCGGCGCTGATCTGACGCGTCGTACGGTGCGGGCCGCGGCGGGGCGACACGTACCAGAAGCCCATCGTCACGTTCTCCGGCTGGGGCTCCGGCTCGTCCCTCGCGCCGTCCGTCGCCTCCTTGAGGACCTTCTCCGCCAGCTCCACGTCCGTCGCCGTGACGGTGACGTCCGCGCCCCGGTTCCACCGTGAGATCAGCAGGGTCCAGCCGTCGCCCTCGGCGAGCACGGCGCTGCGGTCGTCGTCCTTGGCCGCGCGCAGCACCTTCGCCCCGGCGGGCAGCAGCGTCGCGGCGGGCTTGACCCGGTCCAGGGTGGTGCTGTGGGAGTGCGGCTGCTCGCCCGTCGTGAAGCGGCCGAGGAACAGCGCGTCGACGACGTCGGCGGGGGAGTCGCTGTCGTCGACATTGAGCCGGATCGGCAGCGCGCGTGCGGGTTCTGACGGTTCGACGGAAGCCGACGATCCGCCGGAAGCCGACGGTTCGACGGAAGACGGCTGTTCGAAGGTGGGCGGCGCGTCGGCGGCGGCCGGATCGCGAGGATCCGACGGCTCGGGAGTCCGCGACTGTTCGGGAAGCTCCGACGGCTCGGGAAGATCCGACGAGGTGGCGGGCTCCGCGGGGGTGGCAGACATGGCGCCCATGATCCGGCAATCACGCATCGAGCGCACAGTGTTTTGGAGACGCCGCGGCCGGCCCGGGACCCACCCGATCTGTCGGCCCGCCAGATGGCCTGATCTGAGCGGCCCCTGACGGGTGGTCGGCAAGTTCTCGCCAAATGTTCTTGGCATGGACGCTTCCAGCGGATCGTTCGCGCTGCTACTACCTAGTAACAGCAGAGGTCCTGCTTCCAGGGAGGTTCCATGAAACTGTCCCGACTCGCGGCCGTCTCGTCCTCGCTCCTGCTCGGCGCCGTCCTCGCCCTCACCGGCGCGGGGGCCGCGCAGGCCACCGAAACCGCCGCCCACGACTACGTGGCGCTGGGCGACTCCTACTCCTCCGGCGTCGGAGCCGGGAGCTACGACAGCGCAAGCGGCAACTGCAAGCGCTCCACCCGCGCCTTCCCCGTCCTGTGGGCGAACGCCAACTCGCCCTCCTCGTTCTCCTTCACCGCTTGCTCCGGCGCCCGGACGGGAGATGTGACGAGCGGGCAGCTCGGACCCCTCTCCGCCGCCACCGACCTGGTCTCGATCACCGTCGGAGGCAATGACGCCGGCTTCGCCGACGTCATGACCACCTGCGTCCTCCAGTCGGAGGCCAGCTGCATCAACCGCGTGAATCAAGCCAAGAGCTACGTCGACACCACGCTGCCCGGAAAGCTCGACGCGGTGTACTCCGCGATCAGAACCAAGGCCCCGAACGCCCGGGTCGTCGTCCTCGGCTATCCCCGCTTCTACAAGATCGGGGGCAGCTGCATCGCCGGACTGACCGAGAACGAGCGCCGCGCCATCAACGGCGGTGCCGACCACCTCAACGCGGCCACCGCCAAGCGCGCGGCCGACCACGGCTACACCTTCGCGAGCGTCGTCCCCGCCTTCACCGGACACGAGATCTGCTCCGGCTCGTCCTGGCTGCACAGCGTCAACTGGGGCGACATCGGCGAGTCGTACCACCCCACCGCCGCCGGGCAGTCCGGCGGCTACCTGCCCAGCTTCAGGACCGTGGTGTAAGCGCCCCACCCGGGGAGGCGGCCCCGCCCGTCGGGGTCGCCTGCTCACAGGTCACCGAGAACCGCACCCAGGACGACCGGGTCTCCACCGGCTCCCGGACCTCCACCCGGACCCGGTCGCGCCGCGTGTCGCCCGCCCGGTACGTCAGCTCCGTGTGGTCGACCCTCCGCCGCTCCGGACCGCCCGCCGCGAACTCCAGCGTCCGCCAGCCGCCCGCGGAGGTCTCCCCGCTCTCCGTGACCCAGCGGTACTCCACCGACGCCGGGGTCCGCCCCACCATCAGCGTGGCGGAGAAGGCCGGGGCCCTGGCGGCCGGTGGCGGGCACGGCCCGCTGTAACCGCCGCGCACGGCCGTCACGTACACCAGCACCGACGGGGACGGCGGCGCGGTGCTCCCGGTGGCGGTGCTCGTCATCGTGGCGGTCACGGTCCTGGTCGCTGTCGCTGTGGCTGTCGTCGTAGCCGTCGCGGTCGCGGTCGTGGGGGTCGGGGTCGTGGGGGTCGTCGGCGTGGCGGAGGGCGAGCCGCTCGACGGGGCGCTCGTGGCGCTCGCCGGTAGAGAGCTCGCTCCCGGCGCGCTGCTCGCAGGACGGCCGCCCTTGCCCGTAGCTCCGACCGGATCCCCGTTCCGCAGCAGCCAGTACGCCAGCGCCATCGCAGCGAGCAGCAGCGCGATCCCCACGGCGAGCAGCGGCCCGCCGTGCCCCGACCGCCGCCCCCGGCCGGCGGATGCCCCCGCTCCCGTCGCGGGGCTCCGGGAGAGCGGCGTGGTGGACAGGGGAAAGGGCCGGGGCGGGGGCGTGTCGGAGGCGTCGGCGCGAACGACCGGACCGTACGGCTCCGCCCGCAGCGTCCCCGGCTCCGGAGCTCCGCCCGCGCCCACCAGACGCAGCTGCCGTTCCGCCTCCTCGGGGGTGAGGCGCTCAACGGGCTCCTTGCGCAGCAACCCCTCGATCACCGGTGCCAGCGGGCCGGCTCTGCGCGGCGGCGGAAGCTCCTCGTCCACCACGGCCCGCAGAGTGCTCAGCGGAGTGTCCTGGCGGAAGGGCGAGTTGCCCTCCACCGACGCGTAGAGCAGCACCCCGAGCGACCACAGGTCGGACGCCGGACCGGGCGTGTGGCCCAACGCGCGCTCCGGAGCGAGGAACTCGGGCGACCCGACCAGTTCGCCGGGCACCGTGAGCGTCGAGACGCCCTCCACCGCCGCGATGCCGAAGTCGGTCAGTACGACCCGGCCGTCGTTCCCCAGCAGGACGTTGACGGGTTTCACGTCCCGGTGCAGCACCCCCGCCCGGTGCGCGGCGCGCAGCGCGGCCAGCACCTCCGCGCCGATGCTCGCGGCGCGCCGCGGGGGCATGGGGCCCTCCGCGTCCAGGACTTCGGACAGGGTGAGCCCGCGGATCAGCTCCATGACGATCCAGGGGCGGCCGTCGTCGTTGGCCACGTCGTACACCGTCACCACGTTCCGGTGGGAGATCCGGGCCGCCGCCCACGCCTCCCGCTCCAGCCGCGCGTACAGCCGGCCCTCCTCGCCCGGGGATATCCCGACCGGCGCGCGGACCTCCTTGACGGCGACCTCGCGGCCGAGGGCCTCGTCCCTGGCGCGCCAGACGGTGCCCATTCCGCCCTCGCCCAGGATGTCCAGGAGCCGGTACCGGCCCGCGATCACGGTCATGGCGCGTCTCCTGTCCGACGTTGGCCCGGTGGAGCATTTCTGCCCCCGGGCCGGGTACTTCGAACTCCGGCGGAAGGAGGCCGGGTGATCTTGGTGGCGGAGATCACACTCCGTCAGATGACCGTGGGTGACGCCCTTGCGTGCAGGATGGTTCCTGACAGTTCGGCAGGTGTTCGAGCGCTGTCCAACTCGCCCTGGAATCAGCTGGATTCGGACAGTAACCGTCAACCCTCGTACGAGTGCGGTGAATCCCGCCGCCGGGATACACGGGTGTCGAGACGGGGCGATAGGGTTAACCTGCCCGGGCCGGGTGCCCTCGTTTGGGTGGGGAGTGACATGGAACAGATAGCAATGCGCAGCAGGCCGCGAGTGCCTGCCATCACATGCGGGAGCAGCGCGACCAGTTCGCGGCTCGACCGCCATCTCGCGGTACTCGGCGGTCCCGCCGTGCCGCAGCGGGAGGCGGCCGAGGCGACGCTGCTGATGCGCGAACTCACGACGCGTGACGTCACGCACAGCCGTCGCAGCAGGAGCGCGCGCGTCTCGCTCTTCGCGCCCCTGCGCCGACTGCGCCGCTCGTTGTTCGGCAGCCGAGGCTAGGGCTCTCGTTCGGATCATGCCGGGCTGATCCACACAAGAGACCCTGGGCAGCAGGCCCACCGGAAGGGTTGTGGGCACACGTTCCGCCGGGCCGGGGGCTTCCTCCCGGACGAAAGCCCGGGGGAGGGTGCGCACAACCCCCACCTCCGCGCTCAGGCACCCCCGTTCCCGCCGGGTCCCTTTCAGGCCACCACACCCTCCGCTCGCAGCACCCGCAGCTCGGCCGAAGCGACCCCCAACTCCCCGAGAACCCGCTCGGTGTCCTCGCCCAGCGCGGGAATCCGGCCCATCCCGGGCTCCGGACCGTCGGGAAAGACGACCGGCGGCAGCAGTGAACGCAGCGGCCCCACCGGCGAGTCCACGGACCGCCAGCGGTCGCGCGCGGCGAGCTGCGGATGCTCCGCCAGGTCCGCCACCGTGTTCAGCCGGGCGCAGGCGATCCCCGCCGCGTCCAGTCGGGCCAGCGCCTCGGCCGCCGTCAGCGGCGCCAGCGCGGCGGCGACCGCCGCGTCCGTCCTCTCCCGCCCGGCCACCCGGGCCGCGTTGGTCGCGAACGCCGGATCGTCCGCCAGCTCCGCCCGGCCCAGGACCTGTTCGGCGAGCCGCCGCCACTCCCGGTCGTTCTGCACGGACAGCAGCACCAGGCTCCCGTCGACCGTCGGATAGGCGTCGTACGGCGCGATGACCGCGTGTGCCAGGCCCGTGCGCGCCGGAGGCGTCCCTCCGTGCATGCCGTGATGCAGTGGATGGCCCATCCACTCGGCCAGCGCGTCCAGCAGGGACACCTCCACCGGCCCGCCGCGCCCCGTCGTGCCGCGCCGCACCAAGGCGGCGAGGACACCCGCGTACGCGTACATCCCCGCGGCGATGTCGGCCGCCGGAATCCCCGACTTGACCGGCCGCTCCTCGGTCCCGGTCACCGACACCAGACCGGCCTCGCACTGCACCAGCATGTCGTACGCCCGCCGGTGCGCGTAGGGCCCGCCCGGCCCGTACCCCGAGACGTCCACCGCGATCAGCCGCGGATGGGCGGCGCACAGCGTGGCCGCGTCCAGACCCAGCCGGGCCGCCGCCCCCTGCGCCAGGTTCTGTACGAAGACGTCGGCGCCGGCGACCAGCCGGCGGACGAGCGCGAGCCCCCGGGCGTCCTTGAGGTCGACGGCCACCGACTCCTTGCCCCGGTTGCACCACACGAAGTGCGACGCGAGCCCCCGGGCCGCCGTGTCGTACCCCCGAGCGAAGTCCCCGCCGTCGGGGCGCTCGATCTTGACGACCCGGGCGCCGAGATCGGCGAGCTGGCGGGTGGCGAAGGGAGCGGCGACCGCCTGCTCGACGGCGACGACCGTGATCCCCTCCAGGGGGAGTGGCTGAGTGCTCATGGAAGCCCTGCCTACCCTGCCGGAGCCGCGCTTGTCACTGCGGCCCTCGTCACGGAGGCCGGGTCGGTCGGCGGCCGGGTCAGCCGCGCCCGTACCGCCGTACCGCCGCCGGAGCGCAGAGCGCGATCAGCGCCAGCGACCAGAGCAGGGCGCCCGCCACCGGATGCGCCACCGGCCAGGCGGCGTCCGGCGGCACGTGCGCCGCGCTGCCGGAGAGCTCCCGTACCGCCGTCGTCACCGCGGAGATCGGGTTCCACTCGGCGACCGTCCGCAGCCAGCCCGCCATGTTCTCGGTCGGGACGTACGCGTTGGAGAGCAGCGGCAGTATGAAGGTGGCGCTGCCCAGCTGGCCGGCCGCCTCCTCGCTCCGGGAGGCCAGGCCCAGCAGGATGCCCACCCAGGTCGTCGCGAACCGGAAGAGCAGCAGCAGGCCGAAGGCGCCGAGGGCCTCCAGGACCGTGCCCTCGATCCGCCAGCCCATCGCGAGGCCCACCAGGATCATCGGGACCATGCCGACCGCGCTGGTCGCCAGGTCGGCGAGCGCCTGGCCCAGCGGCACGGCGGCCCGGCTGATCGGCAGGGTCCTGAACCGGTCCGTCACTCCTCGGTGCGCGTCCTGGGCGGCCTGGAACATCCCCGTCATCAGCCCGCCCGCCGCCGTCGCCACGAGCAGACCGGGCACCAGATACGCCCGGTACTCGGTGCCGGGCATGGCGAGCGCGCCGCCGAAGACGTAACCGAAGAAGAGGAGGAAGACGATCGGCATCGTCTGCGTCATCACGAGGACGGCCGGGGCGTGCCGGACCCGCCGGAGATGGCGGCCGAGGACGTAGGTGCCGTCGTGGACGAGGGCGCTCATGCGATCAGCTCCTCAAGGGGGAGGGAGCGGGGGCGTCGGGCCGTTCCGTGAGGCGCAGGAACACCTCGTCGAGCGTGGGCGGGCGCAGGGTGGCGTCGATGATGTGGACGCCCGCCGCGTCGATCTCGCGGACGATCCGGGGGAGGGTGAGCGTGCCGTCGGTGGTCACCGCACCGACCGTGCGGCGCTCGGCGTCCAGCGTCGGGGCGGAGCCGGTGAGCTGGTCAAGGACGGCCGCGGCGGCGTGGAGCAGGGAGGGATCGGCGACGACCACCTCCGCCCGGCTGCCGAGCATCGCCTTGAGCTCGGACGGGGTGCCCCGGTGGGCGGCCCGTCCGCCGTCGATGAGCACGATGTCGTCGGAGAGCTGGTCGGCCTCCTCCAGATACTGCGTGGTCAGCAGCACGGTCGTGCCCTGGGAGGCCGACTCCCGTACGGCGTCCCAGATCTCTCCCCGGCTGTGCGGGTCGAGCCCGGTCGTCGGCTCGTCGAGGAAGAGCACCCGCGGCCGTACGAGCAGACTCGCGGCCAGATCGAGGCGGCGGCGCATGCCGCCCGAGTAGGTCCGGGCCGGCCGCCCCGCGGCCTCCGTGAGCCCGAAGCGTTCCAGGAGTTCGTCGGCGCGGCCGCGCGGGGCGCGCAGCAGACCGGCGAAGAGCCGCAGGTTCTCCGCGCCGGTGAGGTCGCCGTCGACCGACGCGTACTGCCCGGTGACGGCGATCCGCTCCCGCACGCCCGCCGGGTCGCGCACCACGTCCCTCCCCGCGACGCGAGCGCTGCCCGCATCGGGCCTGAGCAGCGTGGTCAGCACCCGAACGGCCGTGGTCTTGCCCGCTCCGTTGGGGCCGAGGACACCGCAGACCGTGCCCTCGGGCACGGCCAGATCGAGACCGCGCAGGGCAGGGACCTCGCCGAACCGCTTCGACAGACCCTCACTAAGTACAGCGTACGTAGTAGTCATGGTGCGACCATAGCGCACTACGTACGGTGTACGTAACTAGGATGGGGGGCGAGGTGATGATCCATGGCGGGCCGAGCGGCCGAACCCGAAGTGATCTGGGCGCGCCCCGAGCGCACCGGCCGAGGTCCCAAGCCGGCGTACAGCAGGGACGACATCGTCGCCGCCGCGGTGCGCATCGCCGACGAGGACGGCATCGACGCGCTCTCGATGCGCCGGCTCGCGGCCGATGTCGGCTGCGGCACGATGTCGCTCTACAACTACGTGCCGCGCAAGGAGGACCTGTATGAGCTGATGGTCGACGCCGTCAGCGGCGAGTACGTCCTTCCCGATCCCCCCAGCGGCGACTGGCGCGCGGACATGTTCGAGATGGGCCGCCAGGCCCGGGCGATCCTGCGCCGCCACCCCTGGGTGATCCGCCTGATGACGACGGGGTACGCCTACGGGCCCAACGCCCTGCGGTTCCTGGAGTCCTGCCTGGCCTGCCTCGACGGGCTCGACCTGCCCGGCGGCACCAAGCTGGAGCTGGTCGCGACCGTCAACGGCACCGTGATGACCGTCGTCGCCAACGAACTCGCCCTCGCCGAGCGCGCCCGTGGACTGCCCTGGTCGCAGGAGCAGGAACAGGCCGTACGCACCGCCTACCTCACCCGCCGGCTCGCGGGCGGCGCGTACCCGCGGCTGGCCGCCGTCCTGGGCGAGGAAGGGGTCGCACCCCTCGATCCGGACGAGGTCTTCGAACGGACGCTGGGACGGGCGCTGGACTCGTTCGTACGAGGATAGGGGCGCCGGGGCGCCCTACAGCAGGACGAACTGGCCCTCCGGGCCCTCCTCCTGATGGTCCAGGACGGACGCCGGGCGCCGTGCCCGGTCCGGTACGGGCAGCACACCGGCCTCCCGCAGGGCGCCGCGCGTCAGGCGCGGCCCCGCGTCGAGGGCGGCGCGCTCCGGCTCCCGCTGGGCCAGCAGGGCGAGGACGGTGATCAGCTCCAGGAGTTCCGAGGTCCACTCCTGCGGCCAGGCCGCGGGCCCGATCGCCTCCAGGCTCCCCGGCTCGACGGGCGCCGTCCGGCGCGCGAACCACTGCTCAAGTACGCGTACGCCCCCGGCATGGAACTCCCACGCCTCGGCGGGCACCGGCGAAATCCGGCCCCCGTCGAGATCCAGGGCCTCCTCCCCTGGGTCGTACGCCGGCGTTGTCGGCCGGGCGGGGATCGCCGCCCGCACATAGGGCCGCCGACCGCCGGGCAGCCGGGGCCTGTCGCCGCCGCGGGCGCCGCGCAGCTGGATGTTGGTCAGCCGCCGGCCCAGTTCCACGCCCGAGAGCCAGACGGCCGGGTCCTGGGGGAGCGGGACACGGCAGCCGGTGGGGGAGGGGCGGGCGGCTGCCACGGCCCAGGCCAGCAGGTCGTGGGCGGTGACCTCGTGCCCGTACCGCTCGCTCAGCAGGGGCAGGAGACCGGGTGCGACGTTCGGCTCCACGCCACCGGGGCGCCGGAACAGCGGACGGATCCGGCCGGGCCGACCGGCCGGGGAGCGGCCGTCGGGCAGAGCCGCGGTCACCAGCAGGGCGGGACCGGCCACGCCAGACCCGGACGTGGAACCGGTCCCCGGCACGTACCCCTGCTCGACGGCGAACAGCTGCCGCCCGTCGGCGACCCGCCACAGCTCGGGCCGGGCGGTGTCGATCAGCCGGTGGTCGGGGATCAGCCACTGCTCGTCGAACGGCCCATGTGCGAGCCGCACGGGCGCCGGACAGGGCCCGGACTCGCGCGCGAACCGGCCGGTGCCGGTCGGCTGCCCCGGGAGCGCGGCCACCGAACTCGACGGCGTACGCGCCCGGCTGGGCCGGAACAGCCGCTCCCGTTCCTCTCCCTCGGCCCCGACCAGGCGGTCCCAACGAGCGCGCAGCGTGCGGACGTCCGGGGCCACGACCCATGACCGGCCGAGCCGCAGCGGCGCGACGGACCACGGCATGAGCTCGTCGAGCAGCGGCACCTCGTCCGGCAGCGGATCTTCGGTCACCTGCCGCATGCTAGTGAGCGGCCCACCACCGACGCATCAGGGCATCCGCCCGCCCGACGGGGCCTGCCCGGCCCGCCCGGCCGCGCGCCGGGGGCGTGGGCTCAGTGGGACTCGACCGTCACCGTGAAGGAGAACCGGTCGCCCCGGTACTGGATGCGGGCCACGTCCACCACCCGGCCGTCCTCGCCGTAGGTCACGCCCGTGTAGTGCAGGATCGGTGAGAGCAGCGGGACCTGGAGCAGGGCGGCCGTCTCCGGGTCGGCGAGCCGGGCCTCGACCGTGTCCGTGATCCGGCTGATCCGGACGCCGACCACGTCCCGCAGGACCTTCGTCATCGGCCAGCGCTCCAGATCGGCCGGGTCGAGGCCGGCCGCCACGTCCGGACGTACGCAGTTCCGGGCCCAGTTGGTGGGCTCGCCGGTCTCCCCGTCGCAGCGCAGCCGGCGGTAGGCGACCACCTCCGACTCGTCGGGGAAGTACTCGGCGACCTCACCGGGCACCGGCTCCGGGCCGTGGCCCAGGACCGTCGTCCGCTCGCCCGACTGCTGGGCCACGATCGCGTCGATCGAGCCGAGCAGCCGGCGCGGAGTGGAGCGCCGGGCCCCCGGCTCGATGAACGTGCCGCGCCGCCGGTGCCTGCTGATCAACCCCTCCTGCTCCAGCTCCTTGAGGGCCTGTCGCATGGTCAGCACGCTCACGCCGTAATGGGCGGCGAGCTGCTCCTCGGTGGGCAGCCGCAGCGAGGCGTCGGGCGTGCGGCCCAGTATCGAGGCGCGCAGGGACTGCGAGACCTGGTACCAGAGCGGCAGCTTGCGGTTCAGGATCAGCGAGTCGGGAGCGAAGGCGGTCACGGTTTCTCCGTACTACGACCGGAAGTGGCGCTCAAGACCCTGCCACACGTCGTCGTAGCCCCTCTGCAGATGGTCGGCGTCCGCCGCCTGGCCGGTGGCGGTGACGGGCCAGCGGGTCTCGAACATGAAGGCAAGACCGTCGTCGATCTTCTGCGGCTTCAGCTCCGCCGCGCTCGCCCGGTCGAACGTCTCCCGGTCGGGCCCGTGGGCGGACATCATGTTGTGCAGCGAGCCGCCGCCCGGCACGAAGCCCTCGGCCTTCGCGTCGTAGGCGCCTTCGATCAGGCCCATGTACTCGCTCATCACGTTGCGGTGGAAGTACGGCGGCCGGAAGGTGTCCTCGCCGACCAGCCAGCGCGGGGCGAACACCACGAAGTCGACGCCCGCCAGGCCGGGGGTGTCCGTCGGTGAGGTCAGCACCGTGAAGATCGACGGGTCCGGGTGGTCGTACGAGATCGTCCCCATCACGTTGAAGCGCCGCAGGTCGTAGACGTACGGGGTGTGGTTGCCGTGCCAGGCGACCACATCGAGCGGGGAGTGGCCGTAGGTCGCCGACCAGAGGTTGCCGCAGAACTTGTTGACGACCTCGACCGGCCCCTCCACGTCCTCGTAGGCGGCGACGGGCGCCCGGAAGTCGCGGGGATGGGCGAGACCGTTGGCGCCGATCGGGCCGAGGTCGGGGAGCTGGAAGGGCGCCCCGTAGTTCTCGCACACGTATCCGCGGGCGGTCTCGTCGAGGAGCTCGACCCGGAAGCGGACCCCGCGGGGGATCAGCGCGATGTCGCCGGGGCGGGCGGCGAGCAGGCCCATCTCCGTGCGGAGGAGGAGCCCGCCGCGCTCGGGGACGATCAGCAACTCGCCGTCGGCGTCGCTGAAGACCCGGTCCATGGAGGTGTTGGCGTGGTAGAGGTGCACGGCCATGCCGGCGCGCTGGGTCACATCGCCGTTGCCCCCGAGCGTCCAGAGGCCGGCGAGCCAGTCCGTTCCCGGCGCCGGGTCGGGCAGCGGGTTCCAGCGCAGCCGGTTGGGGTCCGGGACCGTCTCGGTGAAGGGCGCGGAACGGACGGCGCCGTTGTCGATCCGGGTGAACGCCGGATGCGCGGCCGAGGGGCGGATCCGGTACAGCCACGACCGGCGGTTGTGGGCGCGCGGCTCGGTGAACGCGCTCCCGCTCAGCTGCTCCGCGTACAGGCCCAGCGGTGCGCGCTGCGGGGAGTTGCGGCCGTGCGGCAGTGCGCCCGGGACCGCCTCCGAGCTGTGCTCGTTGCCGAAACCGGTGGAGTACCGGAGTCCTTCGGCCGTCTTCGCGACCTGTTCGGTGCTCTCCGTGGTCATCGCGCGCTCCTGTCCTCATGCCCCTGAACAATCCTATGCATGACCGTAGGATTCCGCGCCCGCCCGCGTCAACGGGGCACTCGCGGCGGGGGTGGGACGAAGGGCGCGCACAAGGGGTTCCAGCCTCGGTGGCATCGGCCCGCTCATCGCCTGACCCGGGCGGGAGCGGCATCATGGTCCCGTGCCCCACCCGAGCCCGCCCGACAGGCCCAGCCCGCCCGAATGGCCCAGCCCGTCCGACAGGCCCGGCCCGCGCCCCCACGCCGGCCCGGTCGCCCCGTCCACGCCGCCCGCCCTGCGTCGTATCCCTGTCCAGCAGCGCAGTGCCGACCGTCTCGCCCGGATCCTCGACGCCTGTGCCGAACTCCTCGACGAGACCGGTTACGAGCAGCTGAGCACCCGGGCCGTCGCCGTCCGCGCCGGGGTCCCCATCGGCTCCGTCTACCGCTTCTTCGGCAACAAGCGCGCCATGGCCGCCGCCCTCGCCCATCGCAACCTCGACCGCTACGCCGCGCGCGTCACCGCCCGCCTCGCCGTGCTCCCCGCGGTCGACGCCCACGCGGCCATCGACACCGTCCTCGACGAGTACCTCGCGATGAAGCGCACCGTGCCGGGCTTCGCGCTGGTCGACTTCGGCGTCCCGGCTCCCGGCGAGTCCGGCGACGACGACCCCAACCACCTGGTCGCCGACCGCCTCTGCGAGCTGCTCGCCGCGCCCCTGGGGCGTCCCGCCGACGAGACCCTGCGCCGCAAGGTCCTCGTCGGCGTCGAGGCCACCGACGCCCTGCTCCAACTCGCCTTCCGTACGGCGGCCTCGGGCGATCCGGCCCTCATCGCCGAGACGCGCGAGCTGCTGTACGCGTACCTCGCGCCCTCCCTGTCCTGACCGCGGCCGGTCGAACCCCGCCCGTCGCCACCCTCCCGCTCATCCCTACCGGTCGGTATGCTCGGCGCCACCCGCCACCCGCCACCCGCCACCCGCCACCCGCCACCCGCGGCCCGCCCCAGCGCTCCAGGGAGCCCGTCATGTCCACCGCACTGCGCATCTGCCCCCTCTGCGAAGCCACCTGCGGGCTGACCCTGACCCTCGAAGGAACCCGGGTCACCGGGGCCCGGGGCGATCGTGACGACGTCTTCAGCCAGGGCTTCATCTGCCCCAAGGGCGCCTCCTTCGGCGAGGTCGACGCGGACCCCGACCGGCTCAAGGGGCCCCTCGTCCGCGAGAACGGCGCCCTCCGGGAAGCGACCTGGGACGAGGCCTTCGACACCGTCGCCGCCCGGATCCGGCCGCTCGTGGAGGAGCACGGGCCGAACGCCGTGGGTATCGTCCTCGGCAACCCCAACGTCCACACCATGGCCGGAGCCCTCTATCCACCCCTGCTCCTCGGGGCGTTGCGGACGCGGAACCTCTTCACCGCGTCCACGCTCGACCAGATGCCCAAGCACGTCTCCAGCGGGCTGCTCTTCGGCGACCCGTTCGCCGTGCCGGTTCCGGATCTGGACCGCACCGCGCATCTGCTGATGCTGGGCGCCAACCCGCTGGAGTCCAACGGCAGTCTGTGCACCGCCCCCGACTTCCCCGGCAAGCTGAAGGCTCTGCGCAAGCGCGGCGGCACCCTGACCGTCGTCGACCCGCGCCGCACCCGCACGGCCGCGCTCGCCGACCGGCACCTCGCCATCCGCCCCGGCTCCGACGCCCTCTTCCTCGCCGCGCTCACCCACACCCTCTTCGAGGAGGGGCTCACCGACCTGGGCGCACTCGACGGCCATGTCGAGGGCGTCGACGACGTCCGTGCGGCGGTACGGGAGTTCACCCCCGAAGCGGTCGCCGCCGCCTGCGACCTGGACGCCACCACCATCCGTACCGTCGCCCGTGAACTCGCCGCGGCCCCCTCGGCGGCCGTCTACGGACGCATCGGCAGCTCCACCGTCGCCTACGGCACGCTCGCCAGCTGGCTCGTCGACGTCCTCAACATCCTCACCGGCAACCTCGACCGCCCCGGCGGCGCCCTCTTCCCGCTCTCCGCCACCGCCCCCGCGTCCCGCCCCGCAGGCCCCGGCAAGGGCTTCACGCTCGGCCGCTGGCGCAGCCGGGTCTCCGGCCATCCCGAGGTCAAGGGCGAGTTCCCGATGGCCGCCCTCGCCGAGGAGATCGAGACCGGGGGCGAGGGCCGGATCCGCGCGGTGATCACCATCGCCGCCAACCCCGTGCTGTCCGCGCCCGACGGCCGACGCCTCGACCAGGCCCTCGGCGCCCTCGACCTCATGGTCGCCGTCGACCCGTACCTCAACGAGACCAGCCGCCACGCCGATGTCGTCCTGCCCCCGCCGCCGCCGTCCCAGAGCGCCCACTTCGACTTCGCCTTCAACGGCTTCGCCGTCCGCGACCAGGTCCGCTACACCCCGGCCGCCGTCCCTCTGGAAGAGGGGCGCATGGACGAGTGCGAGATCCACGCCCGGCTGATCCTCGCCGTCTCCGGCATGCACGGCGCCCCGCCCTCGGCCGTCGACGACCTCGCCATCGACACCGCCCTCGCCAAGGCCGTCACCCAGGAGCACTCACCCTTCTTCGGGTGCGACCCGCGGGAACGGGCCGGGCTCCTCTCCGGCCGCACCGGACCCGAGCGGCGCCTCGACATGATGCTGCGCCTGGGCCCGTACGGCCTCCGCCTCGATGACGTCCGGCAGGCGCCGCACGGCATCGACCTCGGCCCGCTGAAGCCCCGCGTCCCTCAGCTCCTCAAGACCCGCAGCGGGCGGATCGAGCTGCTGCCGTCGCCCATCGCCGCCGACCTGCCCCGGCTGCGCGCCGCCCTCGACGCGGAGCCCGACGGACTCGTGCTCGTGGGCCGCCGTCATCTGCGCTCCAACAACAGCTGGCTCCACAACGTCCCCTCCCTCAGCGGCGGCTCCAACCGGTGCACCCTCCAGGTCCACCCGGCCGACGCCGACCGGCTCGGGCTCGCCGACGGCAAGCCCGCCCGGATCACGGCGGAGGGCGGTGCGCTCGACGTCGAGGTGGAGATCAGCGACACCGTACGGACCGGGGTGGTGAGCCTGCCGCACGGCTGGGGCCACGACCGCCCCGGCACCCGGCTCACGGTCGCCGCCGCCCGGCCGGGCGTCAACGTCAACCAGCTCCTCGACGGCTCCCGGCTCGACCCGCTCTCCGGCACCGCCGTCCTCAACGGATTCCCCGTCGAGATAACACCCCTGCCGTGACCCCTGTTGCGACCCCTTTCCTGACCTGGGGTTTTGCTCGTATTGCTCACACGTCAACATCTTGTTAACGGCTGAAGAGGGCACCTAACGTCATCCGAACCGCCGCACCGGTGGAGTCCTCCCGGTGGGAGTTCAAAGGTGAACGTGAGGTGTCCTCCATGCTGACCGTCCTCGGCTTCGCCATGATCGCGACCTTCCTGGTCCTGATCATGATGAAGAAGATGTCGCCGATCGCGGCGCTCGTCCTGATCCCCGCGCTGTTCTGTGTCCTCGTCGGGCAAGGTGCCCAGCTCGGCGACTACGTCCTGGAGGGCGTCGGCAAGCTCGCGCCCACCGCGGCGATGCTGATGTTCGCCATCGTCTACTTCGGCGTGATGATCGACGTCGGCCTCTTCGACCCGATCGTCCGGGGCATCCTGCGCTTCTGCAAGGCCGACCCGGTGCGCGTGGTGGTCGGTACGGCGCTGCTGGCCGCGATCGTCTCGCTGGACGGCGACGGCTCCACCACCTTCATGATCACCGTCTCCGCCATGTATCCGCTGTACAAGCGGCTCGGGATGAGCCTGGTCGTCATGACCGGAGTCGCCGCCACCGCCAACGGCGTCATGAACACGCTGCCCTGGGGCGGCCCCACCGCCCGCGCCGCCACCGCGCTCAAGCTCGACGCGGCCGACGTCTTCGTGCCGATGATCCCGGCGCTCGGCGCGGGCCTGCTGTTCGTCTTCGTCCTCGCGTACGTCCTCGGCCGCCGCGAGCGCAGGCGGATCGGCTACCTCACCCTCGACGAGGTGCTGGTGACGGAGCCCGAGGCCGAGACGGTCCTGGTGAAGGCCGGGGCGGGCGGGGACGCCGACGCGAGCGGGGGCCGGGGCGGCGGTGCGGACGCAGGCGGGGCCGTCGGCGGGACCGGCGGCGCGCCCGGCCTGCCCGGGGGCCCGGACACCGTCCCCGGGGAGGGTTTCCAGGGCCTCGACCCGGACCGCCCGACGCTGCGGCCCCGGCTGTACTGGTTCAACGCGGGTCTCACCGTCGCGCTGCTCAGCGCGATGATCCTGGAACTGCTGCCGATCCCGGTCCTCTTCCTGATCGGCGCCGCCCTCGCGCTCACCGTGAACTACCCGCGGATGGCGGACCAGAAGGCCCGGATCGCCGCCCACGCGGACAACGTCCTCAACGTCGCCGGCATGGTCTTCGCCGCCGCCGTCTTCACCGGCGTCCTCACCGGCACCGGCATGGTCAAGCACATGGCCGACTGGCTCGTCGGCGCGATCCCCGAGGGCATGGGCCCGCACATGGCCCTGTTGACCGGCGTGCTGAGCCTCCCGCTCACGTACTTCATGTCGAACGACGGCTTCTACTTCGGCGTGCTCCCGGTGCTCGCCGAGGCGGGCGCCGCCCACGGAGTCTCGCCGCTGGAGATCGCCCGCGCCTCCCTCGTCGGCCAGGCGCTCCACATGTCGAGCCCGCTGGTGCCGGCCGTGTACGTCCTCGTCGGCATGGCGAAGGTCGAGTTCGGCGATCACACCAAGTTCACGGTGAAGTGGGCGGCGCTGACATCGCTGGTCGTGCTGGCCGCGGGGATACTCTTCGGGATCATCTAGGCGCGAGGTCACGCCGGAGTGACCGCGGGCCGCGGGGGATGGCCGAGGCTCCGCGGGAGGCCCTGAGGCTCCGTCGGAGGTCCGAGGCTCCGCCGGAGGGGTGAATGTCGCGAGTGTCGCGGCCGGGTCGACACCCTCTGCGTTCATGTCATGACAGATAGTCAGATTATCGGTTGATCACCGACGTCTTCATGACTGGAGGAACCCCCGCATGTCCGCTCTGCCTGTCCGCTCCCTGCTGTCCACCGCCGTGGCCACCTGCGCCCTCGGCGCGGTGGCCCTGGCCGGTGCGCCCGCGGCCCTCGCCGCCCCCGGCGACAACGGCGACGTCAAGGTCCACCACGCCGGGCGTCCCGACGAGCCGCCCCGTACGCTCGAGTCCGACCAGCGCAGCGAGCCCAAGGTCTGCACGTTCTACTTCTCCGCGCTCAGCTTCGACGGGCTCCCTGCGCTCACCTGGACGATCGTGCCCCAGCCGCTGAAGGGCGGCGTCGTGAAGAGCGGCACGATCACCGTCGACCCGCAGGGCAACGGGTTCACTCCGGACCTGGAACTCGCCGACGGCCTGTACAAGGTCGAATGGACCTGGCCGGGCCAGATGGGCGCCAAGAAGAGCAAGGTCTTCAAGGTCGACTGCGGCAACTACACCCACCCGCCGAAGAACGAGGGGCAGGGCCACCACAAGCCGCCGCACGGCCCCGTCGGCGCGGGCGGTGGCGGCAGCGCCGAACTCGCCGCCGACAACTCCGCCCTCGGCGTCGGGACGGCACTCACCGCCGGCCTCGCCGGTACGGCCGGGCTGATCCTGCTCCGTCTCCGTCGGTCGCGCCGCCGCACCGATGGCGCCGCGTAGGTCCCGCTACACGCGCAGGCAGCGGCGCCTCTTCCGGCTCGCCCGGACGGTGGTGGTGGCCCTGTCACTGGTCGTCGGCGGCATCTGGTGGGCCCGGGACGAGGAACCGTCGGGCCCACCGATCGCGGCCGCCCCGGCCGCGCACGGGGCGGCCGAGGTGCCCGCCGCGGCCCCGGCCGTACCCGCGCCCCAGCCCGACCAGAAGCCCCGGGCTCAGCCCACGCCGAAGCCGACGCCCACGCCCCCGGCGAAGCCGACGCCCACGCCCCCGCCCCCGGTGAAGCCGACGCCCACGGCGAAGCCCACGCCGACGCTGAAGCCCAAGGCGGAGGCGAAGCCCAAGGCGAATCCGGGGGCCAAGGCGAAACCGGTGCCCAACGGGCCGTCCTCCCCTCTGGGGCGTTCGCGCCCCACCGGGCTCGCCGTCCCGGCGATCACCATCGAGGCGCCGGTCATCGGCCTGGGGTTGGACTCGTCCGGTCGGCTCGCCACCCCACCGGTCGACAACCCGCGCGTCGTCGGCTGGTACCGGCAGGGCCCCACGCCGGGCGAACGCGGTACGGCCATCGTCGTCGGCCACCGCGACACCCGCACGGGGCCCGCCATCTTCCTCAACCTCAACGCGCTCAGCCCCGGCAACACCGTCCGGGTCGCCCGCGCGGACGGCCGGGTCGCCGTCTTCACGGTCGACAAGGTCCGCACGTACACCAAGGACGATTTCCCCGACCATGAGGTGTACGGCTCCACGGGCCGGCCGGAGCTGAGGCTGCTCACCTGCGGCGGAGCGTTCCACCCGAAGAAGGGCTACGAGGCGAACGTCGTCGTCTACGCCCACCTCACGGGTCTCGACCGGGAGATCTGACCGCGCCCGCGACCCGACCGCGCCTCACGCCGACAGGGCCCGCTGCTGCGGCGCGAATGCGGCGGCGCCCGGTCGGACCGGTCCGGCGCGGTACGTCGACGGCCTGGCGTGGCCCTGGTGGGTCCGTCGGCGTCCGGGGCCCCGCCCGGTTGGGCGGTGCCCGTCCGGTGCGGCATGGTCCGACCTGGCCCGGCTTGGTCGGGCCGTCGCGGGCGGCGACGGCCCGGCCGGGTCCGTCCGGCGGGGCCTGGTGAGGCCTGCCTCGGGCCTGGCCGCGCCGTCAGCGTGCAACGAGGTGCGGTCCCGGCCGGTCGGTCGGCGTGCGGCGACGGCCTGGTCCGGGGTCGCCTGTCCGGCGCGGTGGGTCCGGCTTGGCGCGCCATCAGCGCGCCGTGCCATGCCGCCGTGTGCCGCCGTACCGCCCCCCCGTCTCCGCGTGCCCCTCGCCGGCTCGCCCTGCCCCGACACCTCGGCGGCCGCCACCCCGCCGCGCCCTCTGGCGTGCCCGGGGCTCCGCGACCGAGCCGCCAGCCGGGCCTCCCCCGTCCCCGGAGAACCGAGCCGTTTCGGCGCGCAATCGCCCAGCTCGAACCACCCCCAAACAGGGATGCCCCCATGCCCCACCCGCTCCCCACCCCCCGTCGCCACCTGGCCGCCTTCGCCGCCGGGCTGGTCATCGTCATCGGCGCGCCCGCCGCGTACGCCACCCTCGGGGGCGAGACGGCTCCGGAGTCCGTCGTCCCGGACGCTCGGGGCCGCGGAGCGGCGTACGTGGAGACCCGGCTGTTCTTCGGGACCGAGCGGCCCGACGGCGGGCCCGACGTCACCGACCGGCAGTTCATGGCCTTCGTCGACAAGGAGGTGACGCCCCGCTTTCCCGGCGGGCTCACCGTGCAGGACGGCCGTGGACAGTGGAGGGACAGGAACGGCACCATCGAGCGGGAGCGTTCGTACGAGCTGATCCTGCTGTACCCGGCGACCGAGGCGAAGGTCCATGATCCGCGGATCGAGCGGATCAGGCGGGCGTACCGGACCGCCTTCGCGCAGGAGTCGGTGGCGCGGCTCGACGAGCCGACCCGCGCCGACTTCTAAAGGTCGCCCGCCCTGAGACGAGGGCCACGACCGGCGGCCCTGGCGCCAGAAAACTAACAGCGCTAGTTTGGGTCCGACGTGCGAACCGGTCGGTGACGTGAGGAGACAGCGGATGAAGGCCCACGACGCGATGTACATCGGCGGGGAGTGGCGCCCCGCCTCCTCCACGGACACCATCCCGGTGATCGATCCGGCGGACGAGCGGGTCATCGCCCATGTCCCCGCCGGCACCGCCGAAGACGTGGACGCCGCCGTACGCGCCGCCCGCGCCGCCTTCCCCGGCTGGGCCGCCACCCCGCCCGCCGAGCGCGCCGCCCGCATCGGCGCCCTCCGGGACGCGCTCGCGGCCCGAGCCGAGGACATCGCCGCGACGGTCACCGCCGAGCTGGGGGCCCCGCCCAAGCTCGCCGCCGCCGTCCACACCGGACTGCCGATCGCCGTCGCCGGCTCCTACGCCGAACTCGCGGCCACCCACCCCTTCGAGGAGAAGGTCGGCAACTCCACCGTCTACTCCGAGCCCGTCGGCGTCGTCGGCGCGATCACTCCGTGGAACTACCCGCTCCATCAGATCGTCGCCAAGGTCGCCCCTGCCCTCGCCGCAGGCTGCACCGTCGTCCTCAAGCCCGCCGAGGACACGCCGCTGACCGCCCAGCTCTTCGCCGAGGCCGTCCACGAGGCCGGTGTCCCGGCCGGGGTGTTCAACCTCGTCACCGGGCTCGGCCCGGTCGCCGGACAGGCGCTCGCCGAGCACGAGGGCGTCGACCTGGTCTCCTTCACCGGCTCGACCGCCGTGGGCAGGAAGATCGGCGCTCTCGCCGGCGGCGCCGTCAAGCGCGTCGCCCTGGAGCTCGGCGGCAAGTCCGCCAACGTCATCCTGCCCGGCGCCGACCTCGGCAAGGCCGTCGCCGTCGGCATCGCCAACGTCATGTCCAACTCCGGTCAGACGTGCAGCGCCTGGACCCGGATGCTGGTCCACACCGACCGGTACGACGAGGCGGTGGCGCTCGCGGCCGAGGCCGTCGCCACGTACGTCCCCGGCGAGCGCGTCGGCCCGCTCGTCAACGCCAAGCAGCAGCAGCGCGTCCTCGGATACATCCGGAAGGGCGTCGAGGAAGGCGCCCGGATCGTCGCCGGCGGCCCCGAGGCACCGCGCGAGACCGGCTACTACGTCTCCCCGACCGTCTTCGCCGACGTCACCCCCGACATGACCATCGCGCAGGAGGAGATCTTCGGCCCGGTCGTCTCGATCCTCCGGTACGAGGACGAGGAGGAGGCCCTCGCCATCGCCAACGGGACCGTCTACGGCCTGGCCGGCGCGGTCTGGGGTGAACAGGAGGCGGCCGTCGCCTTCGCGCGCCGGATGGACACCGGTCAGGTCGACATCAACGGCGGCCGCTTCAACCCGCTGGCTCCCTTCGGCGGTTACAAGCAGTCGGGCGTGGGGCGCGAACTCGGCGCCCATGGTCTCGCCGAGTACCTCCAGACCAAGTCCCTCCAGTTCTGAGCGTCCGAGGAGTCACGAGCGTGAGCGTCATCCGTGCCGCCGTCCTGCCCGCCGTCGGCGCTCCTCTGGAGATCACCGGCATCGAACTCCCCGAGCCCGGCCCGGGTCAGGTCAGGGTCCGCCTGGCCGCCGCCGGGGTGTGCCACTCCGACCTCTCCCTGAGCAACGGCACCATGAGGGTGCCCGTCCCGGCGGTCCTCGGCCACGAGGGCGCCGGAACGGTCGTCTCCGTCGGCGAGGGGGTCACTGATGTCGCCCCCGGCGACGGGGTCGTCCTCAACTGGGCGCCGTCCTGCGGCTCCTGCCACCACTGCTCGATCGGCGAGGTCTGGCTCTGCGCCGACGCCCTGACGGGGGCGGGGAACGTGTACGCCGTCTCCGAGGACGGCACGGAGCTGCACCCCGGTCTCAATGTGGCCGCCTTCGCGGAGGAGACCGTCGTCGCGGCCAACTGCGTGCTGCCCGTCCCCGACGGGGTCCCGCTCGTCGACGCCGCCCTGCTGGGCTGCGCCGTGCTCACCGGCTGGGGAGCGGTCCACCACTCCGCGCGGGTACGGGAGGGGGAGTCCGTCGTCGTCTTCGGCGCCGGCGGCGTGGGCCTCGCCGCCCTCCAGGCCGCCCGGATCGCGGGCGCCTCGCCGATCATCGCCGTCGACGTGTCGCCGGAGAAGGAGGCCCTGGCGCGGGCCGCCGGCGCCACCGCGTACGTCGTGGCCTCCGCGACAACGGCCAAGGAGATCCGGAAGCTGACGGGCGGCCACGGCGCCGACGTGGCCGTGGAGTGCGTCGGCCGAGCCACCACCATCCGTACCGCCTGGGACTCCACCCGACGCGGCGGCCGCACGACGATCGTCGGCATCGGAGGCAAGGACCAGCAGGTCTCCTTCCACGCCCTGGAACTCTTCCACTGGGGCCGCACCCTGTCCGGCTGCGTCTACGGCAACTCCGACCCGGCGAAGGACCTCCCGGTCCTCGCCGCCCACATCCGCTCCGGCCGCCTCGACCTGAGCACCCTGGTCACCGACCACATCACCCTGGACGGCATCCCGGCCGCCTTCACCAACATGCTGTCGGGCAAGGGCGGCCGGGCGCTCGTGGTCTTCTAGGGGGCGGGCCCGCCCCATGTTCCGGTCGCCCTCAGACGGGCTCCACGCTCTCGGCCGGGGTCTTCTCCGGCTTCGGGCGGGAGCGGGACACCGCCACGCCCGTCAGGCAGAGCGCGCCGCCGGCGAGGGTGAGCAGGCCCGGGAGTTCGCCGAGGAAGAGCCAGGCCATGAGGACGACCAGGGCCGGTACGGCGTACGTCGTCGCGCCCATCCGCCCCGCCGTCGTGCGGGCCAGGGCGTAGGCCCAGGTGGTGAAGGCGAGGGCGGTCGGGAAGACGCCGAGGTAGACCATGTTCAGGGTCGCCGAGAGCGGTGCCCGGCTCGCCTCGTCGATCAGCCGGCCGGCGAAGGGCAGACAGGCGACCGTGCCGACCAGGCACCCGAACGTGGTGACCTGGAGGGCGCTGCCGTGCGCCAGGGCGGGCTTCTGGGCGACGACACCGCCGGCGTACGCGATCGCCGCGACCAGGCAGAGCGCGACGCCGAGGACCGAGGCGTGGCCCTCGCCGGACATCGACAGGCCGACGGCCACCGCGCCCGCGAAGGACACCACCATCCCCGCGATCAGCCGCGGCGGCAGCGATTCGCGCAGGAACCGCGCGCCGAGCAGCGCGATCAGGATCGGGCCGATGTTCACGACCATCGCGGCCGTTCCCGCGTCGACCTCCTGCTCACCCCAGTTCAGCGCCACCATGTACGCGCCGAACCACAGCAGACCGGAGACCAGGATCCCGGGCCAGGCCGCCCGGGGCGGTACTCCCTCCCGCCGTATCAGGAGTACGACGCCGAGGACGAGCGCCCCGGCGAGCAGCCGGCCGAGGGCGAGGGCGCCGGGGGAGTAGGCGGCCCCGGCGCTGCGGATGGAGACGAACGCGGAGGCCCAGAGGACGACCGTGACACCGGCGGCGGCGAGAGCGAGGCGGGTGGTTGCGGGGGAACTGGTCATGCGCAGACCGTAGGGCCCCGACCGTTCGGCGCTCACCGAATTATCGCCGGCGCGATGCCCAGCGTCCGGTGCAGGGCGTCCTCTCCCTCGGGAGTCACCTTCACGGCCCGCTCGGACCCGATCCGCACGCACCAGCGGCTCTCCAGCGCATGCCGGCACAGCGCCGCACCCGCCATCCCGGCGAGGTGCGGCTTCCGCTCGGTCAGGTCCAGGCAGCCCCGGGCGACCGGCCGCCGCCCCTTGGCCTCCAGCGGAATGCCGAGCTCCGCGAACCAGTCCACGCCCCGGTCCGTGAGCGCGAACCCGGTGTCCTGGCGGAGCAGCCCGCGTACGGTCATGGCCTCGGTGATCGCGATCCCGAGCCGCCCGGCGAGGTGGTCGTAGCAGGTACGCCCCCGGGCCATCGCCCGGCCCGCGCTCGCGGCCCGCAAGGTGTGCGGCGGCTCGTGGACGGCGGGCACGGCGCGGGCCGCGAGGTCCTCGACGAGGTGGGCGACGCCGGGGTCCGCGAGGCGCACGTACCGGTGCCTGCCCTGCCGTTCCTCGGCGAGCACCCCGCCCGAGACGAGCTTTCCGAGATGCTCACTGGCGGTGGACGGCGCCACGCGCGCGTGCCGGGCGAGCTCCCCGGCGGTCCAGGCGCGCCCGTCGAGCAGGGCGAGGAGGAACGCGGCGCGGGTCTCGTCCGCGAAGAGCGCCGCGAGCGCGGCGAGGTCTCTGGCTGCCATGGGAGACAGGGTCCCGCACGCACTGTTCGGCCGCGGCCGAACGATCCTTCCGGTGACTCCTCCGCCCCGCGTCCGGCCGTACCGCCGTTACGACCCGCTCACCGAGCCCTGCTTGGGCCACTTTCCCCGTACCCCCGCCTCGTACTGCATCGACAACCCGTCGAGCAGCGCCCGCAGCCCCGTGTCGAACGCCCCCTCGTCGACCTTCTGGCGGTGCTCCGCCAGGAGGTGCGCCTGGCCGAGGTGGGGGTAGTCGGCCGGGTCGTACGCCGTCTCGTCGTCGACGAAGCCCCGGGCGAAGGAGCCGAGCGCCGAGCCGGTGACGAAGTACCGCATCAGCGCGCCGATGTAGGTCGCCTGGGCCGGTGGCCAGCCCGCCCTGACCATCGCGCCGAAGACGGCGTCCGCCACCCGCAGGCCCGCCGGACGGCGGCCGGGGCCCTGAGCGAGGACCGGGACGATGTTCGGGTGGTCGGCGAGCGCGGCGCGGTAGGAGGCGGCCCAGTCGTGCAGGGCCGTACGCCAGTCGCGGTCGTCGTCCTCGTCGAACATCGACAGATCGACCTTCGCGCTGACCGCGTCGGCGACGGCGTCGAGGATCTCGTCCTTGGTGCGGAAGTGGTTGTAGAGCGACGGCCCGCTCACTCCCAGTTCCGCCGCGAGCCGGCGGGTGGAGAGCGCGGCGAGGCCCTCGGTGTCCACGAGCGCGCTCGCCGTCTCGACGATCCGGTCTCTGCTCAGGAGGGGCTTGCGCGGTCGGGCCATGGCGCACATAGTAGGCCTGCGCCTTGGAAACTAGCAGTGCTAATTAAATGGCCCGAAGAAGCACCCGAAGAAACGCCCGAAGAATCACCCGAAGGTCGGTGTCGCAGTGGATCTGGAGCTGAGCGAGGAGCAGGCGGCCGTACGGCAGCTCGCCGAGGACTTCGTCGCACGCGAGGTCGCTCCCCATGTCGTCGCGTGGGACCGTGCCGAGAACGTCGACAAGTCGATCGTGAAGAAGCTCGGCGCGGTCGGCTTCCTCGGCCTGACCGTCCCGGAGGAGTACGGCGGCTCGGGCGGCGACCACCTCGCCTACTGCCTCGTCACCGAGGAGCTCGGGCGCGGCGACTCCTCGGTGCGCGGCATCGTCTCCGTCTCGCTCGGCCTCGTCGCCAAGACGCTCGCCTCCTGGGGGAGCGAGGCGCAGAAGCGGGAGTGGCTGCCCCGGCTCACGGCGGGCGACGCCGTCGGCTGCTTCGGCCTGACCGAGCCGGGGACGGGCTCCGACGCCGGGAACCTGACCACCAGGGCCGTCCGCGACGGCGGCGACTATGTCGTCAACGGTTCGAAGATGTTCATCACCAACGGCACCTGGGCCGATGTCGTCCTGCTCTTCGCCCGCACGAACGACACCCCCGGCCACAAGGGCGTCTCCGCCTTCCTCGTCCCCACGGACACCCCCGGTCTCACCCGCCGCACCATCCACGGCAAGCTCGGCCTGCGCGGGCAGGCGACCGCCGAGCTGGTCCTGGAGGACGTCCGCGTCCCGGCCTCCGCCATGCTGGGACCGGAGGGCAAGGGCTTCGCCATCGCCATGTCCGCCCTGGCCAAGGGCCGTATGTCGGTCGCCGCCGGCTGTGTCGGCATCGCGCAGGCGTCTCTGGACGCCGCCGTCCGCTACGCCGGGGAGCGCGAGCAGTTCGGCAAGCCGATCGCCTCCTACCAGCTGGTGCAGGAGCTGATCAGCGACATCGCCGTCGACGTGGACGCCGCCCGGCTGCTGACCTGGCGGGTCGCCGATCTGATCGACCGGGGCGAGGAGTTCGCCACCGCCGCGTCGAAGGCGAAGCTGTACGCCTCCGAGGCCGCGGTCCGCTCGGCGAACAACGCCCTCCAGGTCTTCGGCGGTTACGGCTACATCGACGAGTACCCGGTGGGCAAGCTGCTGCGCGACGCGCGCGTGATGACGCTGTACGAGGGCACCAGCCAGATCCAGAAGCTGATCATCGGCCGCGCGCTGACGGGCGTGTCCGCCTTCTGAGCCCCTGGGAGGAGTCCCCGGACAAGTCCCGGGACGAGTCCCTGCGACGAGTGAGTACCCGCTGAGTATCCGGACGGATGTGGCGGGCGCCACATCCGTCCGATGCTGTCCGGCATGAGTGACACACCGGTCAAGCAGCAGAACACGGCCGCCTACTACATGCAGGCCGTCATCTCCTTCGGGCTCGCCCTCGCCGCCGTGAGCATCGGCATCTTCAACCTGGACGCCGACGCCTGGGTGCGGTCCTTCCTCGCCATCGCGGTCCTCTACCTCACGACCTCCGCCTTCACCCTCGCCAAGGTGGTCCGCGACCGCCAGGAGGCCGGCCAGATCGTCAGCCGGGTCGACCAGGCCCGTCTGGAGAAGCTCCTCGCGGAGCACGACCCCTTCCAGAAGCTCTGAGCGGAGCCGGTTCCGGGCGCGCGTCTCCGGGCGCCACACCTCTAAGCGCTTGCTCAGCTTCGTTGTATGGTGTTCGTCCTGACCGGCTGGAGAAGGGGCGAACGATGAGCGCGGCGGACGCGGCGGAGGAGACGCCCGGCGGCGAGGACGTGCCGTGGGGCGAGGTCACGCCCGAAGCGGCCAGGCGGCTGCTGGTGGCGGCCGTCGAGGCCTTCGCCGAGCGGGGGTACCACGCCACCACGACCCGTGACATCGCCGGCCGTGCCGGGATGAGCCCGGCCGCGCTCTACATCCACTACAAGACCAAGGAAGAGCTGCTCCACCGGATCAGCCGCATCGGCCACGACAAGGCCCTGGAGATCCTCCGGGCCGCGGCCGACGGCAACGGCACGGCCGGTGAGCGGCTCGCCGACGCGGTGCGCTCCTTCGTGCGCTGGCACGCCGAGCGCCACACCACCGCGCGGGTCGTCCAGTACGAGCTCGACGCGCTGGGCCCCGAGCACCGCGCCGAGATCGTGGAGCTGCGCCGCGAGTCCGACGCGGCCGTGCGCCGGATCATCGAAGAGGGCGTGGCGGCGGGGGAGTTCGACGTGCCGGACGTCGCGGGCACCACCGTCGCGGTGCTCTCGCTCTGCATCGACGTCTCGCGCTGGTTCAACGTCCGGGGCCGCAGGACGCCCGACGAGGTCGGCGCGCTCTACGCCGACCTCGTCCTGCGGATGGTCGGCGCTCAGAAGTAGTAGCGCGACACCGACTCGGCGACGCACACCGGCTTGTCGCCGCCCTCGCGCTCCACGGTCACCGTCGCGGTCACCTGCACACCGCCGCCCGCCTCCGTCACCTCGGTCAGCACCGCACCGGCGCGCACGCGCGAGCCGACGGGCACGGGCGCGGGGAAACGGACCTTGTTCGTACCGTAGTTGAGCCCCATCTTCATGCCCTCGACGCGCATGATCTGCGGGACGAGCACCGGCAGCAGCGACAGCGTCAGATAGCCGTGCGCGATGGTCCTCCCGAACGGGCCTGCTGCGGCCCGCTCCGGGTCCACGTGGATCCACTGGTGGTCGCCGGTCGCCTCGGCGAACAGGTCGATCCGCTTCTGCTCGATCTCCAGCCAGTCGCTGTGGCCCAGCTGCTCGCCGACGGCGGCGCGCAGCTCCTCGGCGGAGGTGAAGATCCTCGGCTCTGCCATGTCCCGCTCCCTGCGTCTCACCCGATGTCGCTTCATCTAAGCGACTGCTTAGTCTGGCCGGGGTGGAGGGCTGTGTCAATGGTCCGGTGAGGCCGCGCAGTAGGGTTCGAGGGGTGCCACAGATTCCGGAGAAGATCCACGAACTCACTGTCGGGCAGCTCTCCGCGCGTAGCGGAGCGGCCGTGTCCGCCCTGCACTTCTACGAGTCCAAGGGGCTGATCAGCAGCCGCCGTACCAGCGGGAACCAGCGCCGTTACGGACGTGACACCCTGCGCCGGGTCGCCTTCATCCGGGCCGCCCAGCGCGTCGGCATCCCGCTGGCCACCGTCCGCGACGCGCTCTCCCGGCTCCCCGAGGAGCGCACGCCCACCAACGAGGACTGGGCGCGGCTCTCGGCGGCCTGGCGTACGGAACTCGACGAGCGGATCAAGCGGCTCGGGCTGCTGCGGGACCACCTGACCGACTGCATCGGCTGCGGGTGCCTGTCCCTGGAGAACTGCGTGCTGTCCAACCCGGACGATGTGATCGGCGAGCGGATGGCGGGCTCGCGACTGCTCCCGGAGCGCCGCGCCGCGAAGGAGTGACCCGGTACGGCGCAGGGGCGGGAGTGCTGCCCGGTACGGGCAGGGCTGGGAAGCGCCTGGGTACGGAGCAGGAGCCCGCCACCCCCGTGGGCGGGCCCCTGCGGTTCCTGGTGCGCGGCGGCGCTACTCGTACTCGGTGCCGCCCTTGCGGGTCAGATACGCCGGGCTGACCGCCTTCGCGATGGCGCGGCCGCCCACGACGGGGCTGTACCGCTCGGTGACCGGACGGATCACGACGCCCTCGCGCAGATGCAGCGCCCGCCCCGACACGGTCTCCCGTCCGTTCGCCAGGTCGAGCACCACGGCGGAATCGTACGGTCCGGCGAACAGCCGCGGTACGAGGGGCAGTTCGCCCGGCTCCAGGACGGCGGCCGGGTCCAGCCACCGCACCTCGCCGTCGATCTCGGCCGAGACGTCGAAGACGGCGTAACCCACTCCGGGGGTGCGGGCGTCCGCGCCGTAGCCGAGGTCCTGCACACCGGAGCCGTAGACCTCGCCGAACAGGCCGACCCGGCGCGCCCCGAGCCGCTCGGCCAGGCGCGCGGCGACGGCCGGGGCGTCATGGCCCAGGACGGCGCGCCAGTACAGATTGCGCGGATCCTCCGTGAGCGCCAGGCCCTTCGCGCCGAACCCCTTCGAGGAGACCTGCACCCGGCCGTCCGCGGCGAAGTACGTCATCAGGCAGGCCGAACCGTGCAGCTTCTCCGTCAAAACCACCGGCTCGCCGGGGTCGAAGATGTCCGGATACCGCTGGAGGTTCTCGATGTCGACCCAGGGCAGGAGATCGGGCGCCGACTCCACGTCCCCGCTCATCGTCGGCGGGATCGGCGGGACCCATTTGGTGATCCCCAGCGACTCCGCGAAGTCGGTCCCCTCCGCGGCCGCCCGTGCCAAATCCACGTCCGCGAGCGCCTTGGGCCGGCACACCAGCCCCTGCGACAACTCACCCCGCAGCCGCACCGCCTTGACCCGGTCCGAGGCCTTTCCGGCGAGCCGCCCCGTCAGCCCCAGCTCCTCGACGAGCGCGGCGGGCAGCACGGCCTGCTCCGGGATGTAGAGCGCGGCGTCACCACTGCGGTACGCGCCCTTGGCGACGACGGCACGATAGAGGCCCACCTGGGCCAGCTCAAGCGCGTCGGCGTTCGGGTGTGCGTGGACGGTCAGCAGTTCGGCGGTGACGCGCAGCGTCGACATGTCAGTTCTCCGGCCCCTCGGGTGTCGTTCTCATCGCCGGACACTCTGCCGGTGCGAATTCCCCTGGGCGAGCCGTTTTCCCTCTGCTATAGGGAGCGTTCCGCCTCCGCCACGGCGGCCGTGACCAACTCGGCGTTGGATGCCGCCGGGCGTCCGTCGGGCAGGAACAGCGTGTCCTCCAGGCCGACGCGGGTCGCCAGGCCGAGGCGGCGGGCCAGGCGCAGGACCGGCCAGGCGCCGGCGTCCTCGCCGTGAAGGAGGACGGGAGCGGGGACGTGGCCCGGCGCGGTGAGGCGGCCGAGTGCGGAGTTCCGTTCGGTAGGTCGGCCGGAGTCCGGCGCCAGTTCGGTGAGGCGGCCGAGTGCGGAGTCCCGGTCGGCGAAACGGCCGGGATCCGGCGCCAGTCGGGCCAGGAGCGCGTGGGCGGTGGCCCGCGCCGTCGTCGGGTCGGGGTCCGTGACCTCGGCCAGGATCCGCAGGACCCGGGGAGCGAGGGGCGAACGCAGGAACCGCGCCGGGCCTTCCGTGCCCGACCAGAGGCCCGCCTCCACCCCCACACCCCGCTCCAGGAGCGCCGCCGCCAGCTCCTCCGCGCCCGGCTCGTGCCAGTTCACCGAGGCGTGGTCGGGAAGCACCGTCCAGGAGCGGACGCGTTCGACCCTCCGTACCGGATCCGGCTCCGCCCACGCACCGGTCGTCACTCCCACCGGGACGTCGACCACCGCGCGGATCGCCGTCAGGGTCTCCGCGAGCACCCGGGGCGACAGCGTGTCGCCGCCGCACGGCGTCTTCGGGTGGACATGGACGTCCCGCGCCCCGGCGGCGACGGCTCGCGCCGCCTCCTCGGCCATGGCCGCCGGCGACATCGGCACGGCCGCCGAGTCCCCGGGCCCGCGGCCCCCGTTGAGACAGACCTGGATCAGCACGTCACCCGTGCCTCAGGCCGCCGACACCAGCCGGGGCAGGGACCTCTCCCGTGCCCGGGCCAGCGCCCGCGAGGTGAGGACCGCCCGGGGCACGACCACGCCGCAGTCCCCGCAGACCGGCCCGAACCACGGCTCGTCCGCCAGGTCAGGACGCCACTCGATCCGCTGCCCCGCGCACACCGGGCAGTGCTCGCCCGGGTCCGACTCCAGGGCGGCGATCAGCCGCCGCAGCACCTCCGCCAGCGGCTCCGACGGGTGGACGGCCGGATCGTCGCACCGCGCCACCCCGTTGCCGCCCCAGGTCCGCCGGTGCCAGTCGTCGAGCGCGCCGGGCCGGCGCAGCCCGTCGTGCTTCTCCCGCCGCCGGCGCTCCGCGAAATCCCTCTCGTACGCGAGCCACACCGCCCGAGCCTCCTCCAGCTCCTCCAGCGCGGCCACCAGCCGCCCCGGATCGAGTTCGCGGTCCTCGGGCCCGAACCCGTGCCTGCGGCACAGGTGGTCCCAGGTCGCGCGGTGCCCGTAAGGGGCGAACCGCTCCAGGCACTTGCGCAGGGAGTACCTGCGCAGCGCCGTGTCGCACGCCGGGTCGCGCACCTGTCTCGCAAGACTCCGGAAACCGGCCATCGCTCCGCACCTCCGTCGCTCGTACTTCGGCGTCAAGGACGTTATGGGATGGACGAACGAGTGCCCCGTCCTGTTCCATCCAAAATTCGATGGGCCTATCAGAAGACCGGAAACGACCGTTGTGGGGATTCGGAAAAAGTGACGGTTGCTCACCTTACTTACCGGTCCTACCGCCAGTAACCTCCGGCGCACCGGCCTCCCCGAGGAGCAACCATGCGACGACGCACCGGACGACTGAGAATCACCCTCGCCGCCGTACTCGCGCTCGGCGCGGGCCTGCTGGCGCCCTCCCCCGACGCCTCGGCCACCGCCGAGAGCCCCGTGCCCGACCTCTGCGGCCACCAGTGCGCCGACATCCTGCCGCCCGGGCAGAACGGCAACGCCACCCTGGCCGACATCCTCGCCCACCGGGTGCTGGGAACCCGTCCCGCCCACTCCTCCGACCAACTCGGGCGTTACGACGCGCTCGTCGGCGGATACGGCACCCTCACCGACGCCAAGCTGACCGAATTCTTCAACGACTCCTCCTTCGGTGTCCCGGCCGACCAGGTCGAGTCGGTCACCCGGCCGCGCGAGGACGTGACCATCACCCGGGACAAGAAGACCGGCGTCCCGCACATCAAGGGCACCACCCGCTACGGAACCGAGTTCGGCGCCGGGTTCGCCGCCGCGCAGGACCGGCTCTGGATGATGGACCTCTTCCGGCACATCGGCCGCGGAGAACTGACCTCCTTCGCCGGCGGCGCCCTCGCCAACCAGGGACTCGAGCAGCAGTTCTGGCCCCAGGCCCCGTACACCGAGGCCGACTACGAAGCCCAGATCGCCCGCATCAAGGCCACCGAGGGCGAGCGCGGCGAGCTCGCCATGGCCGACGCGCAGGCGTACGTCGACGGCATCAACGCCTACCGCAAGGCGGCGAAGGACGGGCGCTACTTCCCCGGCGAGTACGTCCTCACCGGCAAGGTCGACGCGGTCACCAACATCGGCGAGATCCAGCCCTTCAAGCTCACCGATCTGATCTCCATCGCCTCCGTCGTCGGCGGCCAGTTCGGCGGCGGAGGCGGTGGCGAGGTCCAGGCCGCGCTCTCCCTGCTCGCCGCGCAGAAGAAGTACGGCGTGGTGGAGGGCACCCGGGTGTGGGAGTCGTTCCGCCAGCGCGACGACGCCGAGGCCGTCCTCACCGTGCACGACGGCACCTCCTTCCCGTATGCCGAGAAGCCGGCGCGGCCGCGCGGCACCGCCCTGCCCGACCCCGGATCGGTCCGTCCCGAACAGCTCGTCCACGACCGCACCGGCTCGGCCGGCACGGACACCAAGTCCCCGGTGAAGGCACCGGAGCGGCTCAGGCCCGCCCAGGGGATGTACGACGACGGGGTCATCGACCCGCGTTCGCTCGACCCGAAGAAGGGCATGTCCAACGCCCTGCTGGTCTCCGGCGCCCACACCGCGAGCGGCAACCCCGTCGCCGTCTTCGGCCCGCAGACCGGCTACTTCGCCCCGCAGCTGCTGATGCTCCAGGAGCTCCAGGGGCCGGGCATCTCCGCCCGCGGCGCCGCCTTCGCCGGTGTCGGCATGTACGTCCAGATGGGCCGGGGCCAGGACTACGCCTGGTCCGCCACCTCCGCCGCCCAGGACATCACCGACACCTACGCGATCGAGCTCTGCCAGGACGACGTCCACTACCTCCACCGCGGCGTCTGCACCCCCATGGAGAAACTGGAGAAGCACAACGCCTGGCAGCCCACCGTCGCCGACTCCACCGCCGCCGGCTCCTACCGGATGCGGGTCTGGCGCACCAAGTACGGCATCGTCACCCACCGCGCCACGGTCGGCGGCAAGCCCGTCGCCTACACCACCCTGCGCACCACCTACCGCCACGAGGCCGACTCCATCATCGGCTTCCAGATGCTCAACGACCCGTCGTTCGTCAAGGACGCCCGCTCCTTCCAGCAGGCCGTGTCCCACATCGACTACGCCTTCAACTGGTTCTACGCGGACTCCCGGGAGGCCGCCTACTTCAACAGCGGCATGAACCCCGTCCGGGCCGCCGGGGTCGACCCGGCCCTCCCCGTCCGGGCCGAAGCCGCCTACGAATGGCGCGACTTCGACCCCACGGCCAACACCGCCGCGTACACCCCCTTCGCCGCGCACCCCCAGTCGATCGGCCAGGACTACTACATCTCCTGGAACAACCGGCAGGCGAAGGACTACAACACCGCGGGCTTCGGCTTCGGCGCCGTGCACCGCGGCGACCTGCTCGACCAGCGGGTCCGGCGCCTCGTCGAACAGGGCGGGGTCACGCGTGCCTCCCTCACCCGGGCCATGGCCGAGGCCGCAGTCACCGACCTGCGCGGCGAGCAGCTGCTGCCCGAACTGCTGAAGGTCGTCCGCACCGCGCCCGTCACCGACGCGGCGCTCGCCACCGCCCTCCAGCAGCTCGACTCCTGGCGCACCGCCGGAGCGCCGCGCAAGGAGACCGCGCCCGGCTCACGGACCTACGGGCACGCCGACGCCGTACGGATCATGGACGCCTGGTGGCCGCTGCTGATCGAGGCCGGGTTCCGGCCCGGGCTCGGCGACGAGCTGTACACCGCGCTGACGGCCGGCCTGGCGACCGACGAGTCACCGGGCGCGAGCCACGGCCCGACCGGCGCACACGGCGGCTCCGCCTTCCAGTACGGCTGGTGGGGCTTCGCCGACAAGGACCTGCGCCAGGTCCTCGGCCTGCCGGTCCGGTCCCCGCTGGCGCGGACGTACTGCGGCGACGGCGACCCGGCCGCCTGCCGCGGCATCCTGCTCGCCACGCTGAAGCAGGCGGTCGCCAGGACACCGGCCCAGGTCTACCCCGGCGACGACAGCTGCGCCGCGGGCGACCAGTGGTGCGCGGACTCCGTCCAGCACCGGGCACTCGGCGGTATCACCCACCCGGGCGTCCACTGGCAGAACCGGCCCACCTACCAGCAGGTGGTCGAGTTCCCGGCCCACCGCTGACGTCCCACACCGGCGCCGGATCGGACGGCACCACCGTCCGATCCGGCCCTCAGGGGTGGCTCACCGATCAGGCCGGATCGGCAAGCCACCCCCCAGCGCCACCACCCGCGCCAGCTCCGGATGGCAGATGTCGCTGTGCTCGCCGACCACCTCGGCCGCGTCCACGCTGACGCAGCCCGACGCCGGCATCCCGCCGTCCAGCGCGGCGGACAGCGTCAGCGCGACCGTGCCGCGCACGGCCTGGATGCCGTCGTGGCCGATCGCCCACCAGCGCTTGTCGCTGCCGAGGAGCGACTCGGCGTCCCGGGCCAGCCGGGAGGCCAGCGGATAGATCACCCCGAGGGCGGTGTCATGACGTGAGTAGCAGGCGATCACGGGCCCGTCGACCCGTCCCTGGAGACCGCCCAACGCCCCGCCCCTGCCCGGGTCGTGGGGCAGGCTCGCCGCGAACGCGTAGTGCGAAAAGGCCCCTTGGAGCAGCGTCACCGACTTCACGTTCCGCGCGTCGGCGGGCAGCCCGCGCAGCGCGTACGCGACGAGCCGGGCGCCCATGCTGTGTCCGACGAGATGGATCCGCAGACCGGGGGAGGAGCGGGCGAGAGCGCCGAGGAGGGGGCCGAGCCCCCGCTCGCCGACGGTGCCGGCCCGCCGCTTCATCGTGTAGTACGTGGCCTGACGCAGCGCCTCACGCGCTCCCTTCCAGTAGCGTCCGAGCCGACTGCCGAACGCCTCGCGCGGAGTGGGCACGCCGCCCGGTCCCGCCGCCTCCTCCAGGCCGTCGGCGAACATCGCGCAGACCGCCACCGGGTCGCCGAGGAGGAAGTCCGGCACCTCCGGCGCTCCAGGGCCTTCCGCCGAGGCGGCCGAGACCGAGCCCGTGTCGGTCAACTCCCGCAGCAAATCACCGAATTCGGTGAACGCCTCCTCGTCGTCGGGCTGTTCCCGCAGCAGCACGGCGAGCCGCTCCACCACCGGCCCCTTTCCGGGATGCGCCGCCGCCACCGCCTCGAAGTCGGGGATCGGCTCGTCCGAGAACATGATCGAGGGCCAGACCACCCCCACGTACCCCACCCGTGCCCCGGGCCGCAGCAGCCGGGGGAACGGGGCGAAGAACGCCGCGTACAGACGGTTGGCCACGGAGGGGGTGTTGTTCCAGCCGTGGGCGAACATCACCAGATCCGTCACCCCCCGCGCGGCCAGTGCCGAGAGCGCCTCGCGCTGCCCGGCCGCGCCGTCGCCGTCCTTGTCGAAGGCGATCTCCCGGTACGGCTCCACACTCATCCCGGCCATGGCCTGCCCCGTCCCTCCGCGTCGAGGTGCGCTGCTCCACGGGCATTGTGCCCGCGCGGAGGGACGGCCAGACGTTCAACGCAGGCGCGCCGCCGAGACCTCACGGAAGTGGACGAGCACGTCGTACGAGGCGGCGAGCCGGACCGGTGCCTGAGTTCCCGGCCACGGATAGGCGGTACCGACCAGCCAGCCGGGCCGAGGTGTGTGCAGCCAGCTTCTCGCGGCCGGGCTCGCGGTCCGCAGGTCCAGGTAGAACGGGCGTGGCGACACCCGGTCCAGGGTCTCGGCGCTGCTGTCCCGGCCCGGCAGACCGACCGTGAAGCGCCGGACGGGCTCGCCCGGAGCCTCGGTGTCGTGGGCGTTGAAGGAGCCGCGCCCGAAGGAGGCGCCGACGCTGACGTAGTCCCGGCCCAGCGCGTCGCGCAGGAAGGCGCCCTGGACGCGGGGGTAGTGGTCGGGCTGGGCCGTCTCGTAGCCGATGTGGGCGTTGTGCGCGGAGAGCACGATCCGGCCGCCGGTCCGCCGCTGCCACCACACGGTGTTCTCGGCCATGATCCGGTCGCGGTAGAGCATCGCTTCGGCGGTCCCCCCACCCGTGAGATCGTGGGCGTACTCCGTGCCGACCTGGGCGATCGCCCGGGCGTGCTGGAGCGTCCACGCGTGCTCATCCGCGTCGCGGCCGGGCTTCTGCCGTTGGAGCAGCGCGAAGGCCCGGTTGACCTCGGAGGCCATCCGCCGCCGCTCCTCGTCCGGCTTGAGGAGATAGGCGTTCATCCAGGCGTCGACCTCGCCCGCCGGCCGCGAGGCCCGGTACAGCTCCTCGAACCGCGGCAGCAGCGCCGGGTACGTACGGCCGACGTAGTCGGTGACGGCGTCGAAGAGGTTCGGTCCGGCGTAGCCGATGTCATTGCCCATGAAGCGCACCTGGTGGCCGGGGTGGCGCAGGTTGTGCTGCCGCATCCAGCGGAAGAGGTCGAGGTACTCCTCGGTGTTCCAGAAGCGGTACGCGTTCTGGAACTCGTCGCGCATGATCGTGCGGATGTCGCCCTTGCCGAACCGTACGTAGTCGTCGATCAGCAGACCGGTCGACCAGTTGGCCTCGAGCGCGAAGGTGGTGAAACCCTTCTTCTCGACCAGGTGCTCGAAGATCCGGTGCTTGGTCTCGAAGAACTCGGCCGAGCTGTGGGTGGCCTCGCCGATCCCCACGACCTTCGCCGACCCGATCATGCGGTCCAGTGGCCGCAGGTCCGTCAAGCGGTGGGCGCTGCGGGCGAGTTCGCGGGCGGGGTCGGTCGTGTCCGGGACGGCCCGGGCGGTGGGGGCGAGGACGCCGAGGCAGAGCGCCGCGGCGACCCCCGCCAGCGGGACCCGACGGCGTGTGAACGTGTTCATGGATCAAGGGTGTCGGCAGCCGGGTGACCGGACCAACCTGCCGACTCCCGTGTATGGCCGGGGGTTTTCCCCACCCGTTCAGCGGTAGAGCAGGTACTCCTCGCGCACGGCGCGGAAGGCGGCCAGATCCGCGGCCCACGCGCCGGCCACCTCGTCCGTGTCCGCGCCCGCGTCGATCAGGGTGCGTACCCGGGTCGAGCCCGTCAGCTTGTCGATCCAGTGGTCGGGGCGCCAGGCGAAGCCGCTCCACGACCGCTTGGCGCTGACCAGCAGCCCGATCCCGGTGCGTACGGGGTCGAAGGCCGCCCGGTCGTGCACCTGGACCTGCACGCCGCCGACCGTCTTCCCCTGGAACTTCGAGAAGGTGGGGGTGAAGTACGCCTCACGGAACCGCACGCCCGGCAGCTCCAGGGCGTTCGCCGCCTCCGCCCACCGCCGGTCCACGCCCTGCGCGCCGAGGAGTTCGAAGGGGCGGGTCGTGCCCCGTCCCTCGGAGAGGTTGGTGCCTTCGAAGAGGCAGGTGCCGGGGTAGACGAGAGCGGTGTCGGGCGTCGGCATGTTGGGGCTCGGCGGCACCCACGGCAGCCCGGTCGCGTCGAAGAACTCCGCGCGCCGCCAGCCCGACATCCGCACGGTCTCCAGCTCCACCGGCCGCGTCAGGAACTCGCCGTTGAACAGCCGGGCCAGCTCCGCCACCGTCATCCCGTGCGCCTGCGCGATCGGCTCCCGCCCCACGAAGGTCGCGAACGCCCGGTCGAGGACGGGGCCGAGCGCCGCCCGCCCGGTCACCGGGTTCGGCCGGTCCAGTACGACGAACCGTTTCCCCGCAAGCGACGCGGCCACCATGCAGTCGTACAGCGTCCAGATGTAGGTGTAGAAGCGCGCGCCCACGTCCTGGATGTCGAAGACGACCGTGTCCACACCGGAGGCGGTGAAGACGTCCGCGAGCGGCTGACCGCTCTTCAGGTACGTGTCGTAGACGGGCAGCCCGGTCGCCGGATCGTCGTAGCGGCCCTCGGAGCCACCCGCCTGCGCGGTGCCCCGGAAGCCGTGCTCGGGGCCGAAGACGGCGACGAGGTCCACGCGGTCGTCCGCGTGCATGACGTCGACGATGTGGCGGACGTCGGAGGTGATCCCGGTCGGGTTGGTGACGACGCCGACCCGCTCCCCGGCGAGCGGGGCGTAGCCGTCGGCGGCCAGCCGCGCGAAACCGGTGCGGACCCGGTGGGGCCGGTCGTGCGCCACGGCGGCGGGCGCCCCGACGGCCGTGGCGCCCAGCCCCAGCGCGCCGCCGGCGGCCAGCAGACCGCGTCTCGACAGGTTCGACGGGCTCATACGGAAACCTCCCTGATCGCCTTCCCTGACATGGCCACGCACTCTAGGGGCCGGACCGCCCGCCGGGAACGAGGCGTGCGCGGCGAGCCCCCGGCGAAGAGGGCTTCCCAGGCAACATACCGACTGGTTAGTCTGCTGGCACTGTCGCAACGGAGAGGCGGGTCCCGATGAGTACGGTGCAGGGCGCTGGAGTGGTCGTCACGGGCGCGGGAGGCGGAATCGGAGCCACGCTGGCCCGCCGCTTCGCCGCCGAGGGCGCCCGGGTCGTCGTCAACGACCTCGACCCCGGCCGGACCAAGGCCGTCGCCGAGGAGATCGGCGGCACCGCCGTGCCCGGGGACGCCTCCGCGATCGTCGAGGAGGCCCGCGAGGCGCTCGGCGGCACCGTCGACGTCTGGTGCGCCAACGCCGGACTCGCCTCACCGGGCGACGCCTTCGCCGACGAAGCCGTCTGGGCCGCCGCCTGGGACGTCAACGTCATGGCCCACGTCCGCGCGGCCCGCGCCCTGCTGCCCGACTGGCTGGAACGCGGCAGCGGCCGCTTCGTCTCCACCGTCTCCGCCGCCGGCCTGCTCACCATGGTCGGCGCCGCCCCCTACAGCGTCTCCAAGCACGGCGCGTACGCCTTCGCCGAATGGCTCTCCCTCACCTACCGCCACCGCGGCGTCAAGGTCCACGCCATCTGCCCCCAGGGCGTGCGTACGGACATGCTCACCGCCGCCGGATCGGCCGGCCGACTGGTCCTCGCCCCCACCGCGATCGAACCCGAGGACGTCGCCGACTCGCTCTTCGACGCCATCCAGGCCGACCGCTTCCTCGTCCTCCCGCACCCCGAGGTCGCCGACTACTACCGGGCCCGCGCCACCGACCCGGAACGCTGGCTGGGCAACATGAACCACATCCAGCGGAAGTGGGAAGAGGCGACCGGATGACCACGAAGGCGTCGGTCTACGCCGCGATGCCCTGGCTGGCGCAGCTCAGCGAGGCCCAGCGGGCGCCCGTCTCCCCGCCGCCCACCGCCCTCCACGCCTTCCGGGCCGCGGCCGCCCGTACGCCCGAGCACCCGGCCCTCGCCTACTTCGACGCCCGGCTGAGCTACCGCGAGACCGACGCCCTGTCCGACTCCGTCGCCGGCCACCTCGCCGCCCGCGGCGTGGAGCGTGGCGACCGCGTGGCGATCATGCTCCAGAACAGCCCGCACTTCGTCCTCGCCCTGCTCGGCGCCTGGAAGGCGGGCGCCACCGTCGTCCCGCTGAACCCGATGTACAAGTCCGGCGAGGTCGGCCACGCCCTGCGGGACTCCGGGGCCACCGCGCTGATCTGCTCCGACCGCGCCTGGGCGAGCCATCTGCGGGAGACCGCCGCCGACTCTCCCGTACGGACCGCGCTCACCGCCTGCGAACGCGACCTGCAGACCCGCGACGACCCCCGGGTCCTCGGCTTCGACCGCGTCGCCACCGACGTCGACGACCTGCTCGCCGTCGCCCGCGCCGGACACCCGGCCCCCGCGAACCGCGAGCTCGACGGCGACGACGTGGCCCTGATCAGCTACACCTCCGGCACCAGCGGCACCCCCAAGGGCGCGCTCAACCTCCACCGAGGGGTGATCCACAACGCCGAACGCCAGCGCACCGGGCACCCCGTCCCGCCCGGCGCCGGCTACTTCGCGCTCGCCCCGCTCTTCCACATCACCGGCCTGGTCTGCGAACTCGCCGCCTGCTTCGCCAACGCCGGCACCCTCGTCCTCGCCCACCGCTTCGACGCCGGGGTGGTCCTGGACGCCTTCCTGGAGCACCGGCCCGCCTACACCGTCGGCCCCTCCACGGCCTTCATGGCGCTCGGCGCCCACCCCGCGGCCACCCGCGACCACTTCTCCTCCTTCCTGGTCCTCTCCTCGGGCGGCGCCCCGCTGCCGCCCGCCCTGGTGGAGACGTTCCGCGCCCGATTCGGCCCGTACATCCGCAACGGCTACGGCCTCACCGAGTGCACCGCGCCCTGCGCCTCCGTGCCGCCCGAGAAGGAGGCGCCCGTCGATCCCGCCTCCGGAACCCTCTCCGTCGGCGTCCCCGGACCCGACACCGTCGTCCGCGTCCTCGACGAGACCGGCGCCGAGGTCCCCTTCGGCGCACAGGGCGAGATAGCGGTCCGCGGTCCTCAGGTCGTCCCCGGCTACTGGGGGCTGCCCGAGGCCACCGCCGCCACCTTTCCCGACGGGGAGCTGCGTACGGGAGACATCGGCTTCATGGACCCGGACGGCTGGCTCTACGTCGTCGACCGGAAGAAGGACATGATCAACGCCTCCGGCTTCAAGGTCTGGCCACGGGAGGTGGAGGACGTCCTCCACACCCACCCGGCGGTCCGCGAGGCGGCCGTCGTCGGCATCCCCGACGCCTACCGCGGGGAGACGGTCAAGGCGTACGTGAGCCTGCGCCCGGGGGCGAGCGTCGAGCCCGCCGAACTCTCCGCCCACTGCGAGCAGCGGCTGGCCGCGTACAAGTATCCCCGCGAGGTCGAGATCCTGGCGGAGCTGCCCAAGACGACAAGTGGGAAGATCCTCCGAAGGGAACTTCGTTCCCCCCGATGACGACGAGCACGACGGAAAGGCGGCGGAGCATGGCCAGGACGACGGACGGGAGCGGCACCCCCGTCCCCCAGAGGCTGCTGGCCGCCGCCACCCGGCTCTTCGCGGAGCGGGGGTACGACCGCACCTCCGTCCAGGAGATCGTGGAAGCGGCGGGCGTCACCAAGGGCGCCCTCTACCACTACTTCGGCTCCAAGGAGGACCTCCTCCAAGAGGTCTACTCCCGGGTGCTGCGCCTCCAGCAGGAGCGGCTCGACGCCTTCGCGGACGCCGACGCCCCCGTGGAGCGGCGGCTGCGCGACGCCGCCGCCGACGTCGTCGTCACCACGATCGACAACCTCGACGACGCGTCGATCTTCTTCCGCTCCATGCACCACCTCAGCCCGGAGAAGAACAAGCAGGTACGGGCGGAGCGCCGCCGCTACCACGAACGCTTCCGCGCCCTGATCGAGGAGGGCCAGCAGGCCGGGGTCTTCTCCACCGCGACCCCGGCCGACCTGGTCGTCGACTACCACTTCGGCTCGGTGCACCACCTGTCGACCTGGTACCGCCCCGACGGCCCGCTCACCCCCCAGCAGGTCGCCGACCAGCTCGCCGACCTGCTGCTGAGGGCGCTGCGGCCGTAGCGCCTACAGGTACTTCTTGATCTCCCGGCGCGCCAGCGAGCGCTGGTGCACCTCGTCCGGGCCGTCCGCCAGCATCAGCGTCCGCGCCGCGGCCCAGAGCTCGGCCAGCGGGAAGTCCTGCGAGACACCGCCCGCGCCGTGGACCTGGACCGCCCGGTCGAGGATGGCGACCACGGCGCGCGGGGTCGCGATCTTGATGGCCTGGATCTCCGTGTGCGCGCCGCGGTTGCCGACGGTGTCCATCAGCCAGGCGGTCTTGAGGACGAGGAGCCGCAGCTGCTCGACCGTCACCCGGGCGTCGGCGATCCAGTTCTGCACCACCCCCTGCTGGGCGATCGGCTTGCCGAAGGCCGTACGCGACACGGCCCGGCGGCACATCAGCTCGATGGCCCGCTCCGCCATGCCGATCAGCCGCATGCAGTGGTGGATGCGGCCCGGGCCGAGGCGGGCCTGGGCGATCGCGAAGCCGCCGCCCTCCTCGCCGATCAGGTTCGAGGCCGGGACGCGGACGTCGTGGAAGAGGACCTCCGCGTGACCGCCGTGGGAGTGGTCCTCGTAGCCGTACACCTGCATCGCACGGCGCACCTCGACACCCGGGGTGTCGCGCGGCACCAGGATCATCGACTGCTGGCGGCGGACGTCCGGCCCGTCGGGGTCGGTCTTGCCCATCACGATGAAGATCCCGCAATCGGGGTTCATCGCACCGGAGATGTACCACTTCCGGCCGTTGACGACGTAGTCCCCGCCGTCCCGCTCGATCCGGGTCTCGATGTTCGTCGCGTCCGAGGAGGCCACCTCCGGCTCGGTCATCGCGAACGCCGAACGGATCTCCCCGGCCAGCAGCGGCTCCAGCCACCGCTTCTTCTGCGCCTCGTCGCCGAACTGGGCGAGCACCTCCATGTTGCCGGTGTCCGGGGCGGCGCAGTTGAGCGCCGTGGGGGCCAGCTGCGGGCTGCGGCCGGTGATCTCGGCCAGCGGCGCGTACTGGAGGTTGGTCAGCCCCGCCCCGTGCTCCGCGTCCGGCAGGAAGAGGTTCCACAGCCCCTGCCGCCTGGCCTCGGCCTTCAGGTCCTCCACGATCCGCGGGGTGTCCCACGGCGAGGCGAGCAGCGCCCGCTGCTCGTGGGCGACCTGCTCGGCGGGGTAGACGTACTCGTCCATGAAGGCGAGCAGCTTCGCCCGCAGCTCCTCGGTGCGCGCGTCGAATGCGAAGTCCATGGCGGATCAGCCTTCCTGGAGGGTGGTGAGGCCGTGCTCGATGAAGACGGGGACGAGTTCGCCGATGCGGTCGAAGCCGGCGCCGACGGTCTGGCCGAGGGTGTAGCGGTAGTGGATGCCCTCCAGGATCACGGCGAGCTTGAACCAGGCGAAGGCCGTGTACCAGGAGACGGCCGAGGTGTCGCGGCCCGAGCGCGCGGCGTACCGCTCGATCAGCTCGTCGGGCGCGGGGTGTCCGGCGGCCGCCGCGGTCGTGCTGACGGGGGAGTGGGGGATGTCCAGCTTCGCGCTGTACATCACCAGCAGCCCGAGGTCGGTCAGCGGGTCGCCGAGGGTGGACATCTCCCAGTCCAGGACGGCCTTGATGCGGTCGTCCTCGCCGATCAGAACGTTGTCGAGGCGGTAGTCGCCGTGCACGACGGTCGGGGCGGGGGAGGCGGGCAGTCCGCGGCCGAGGCCGGCGTGGAGCTCGTCGATGCCGGGCAGGTCGCGGTCGCGCGAGGCGGCGAGCTGCTTGCCCCACCGGCGCAGCTGCCGGTCGAGGAACCCCTCGGGGCGCCCGAAGTCGCCGAGGCCGACCTGCGCGGGGTCGACGGCGTGCAGATCGACGAGGGTGTCGACCAGTCCGAGGACGGCGGCCCGGGTCCGCTCGGGACCGAGCGGCGCGAGCTGGCCGGCCGAGCGGTACGGCGTTCCGTCGACGAACTCCATGACGTAGAAGGGGGCTCCGAGGACGCTGTCGTCCTCGCAGAGCAGCACCGTCTCCGGGACCGGTACGGCCGTCGGGTGCAGGGCACTGATCACCCGGTGCTCGCGCTTCATGTCGTGCGCGGTGGCCAGGACATGGCCGAGCGGCGGCCGGCGCACCACCCACCTGCCGGTGCCGTCGCTGACGACGTAGGTGAGATTGGACCGGCCGCCCTCGATCAGCCGGGCGGTGAGCGGGCCGGCCACCAGTCCGGGCCGCTCGCGGTCGAGGAACCCGCGCAGCTGCTCGGGGTCGAGGCCCGGTGGGGGCACCTCCCGCGTCGCGGGCTGCGGGGGAGGGGCTGAGCTCATCGTGCGTACCTCCGGAAGCGGACATCGGGTCGGCGCCCATGATGACCGACCAGTCGGTATGTCGTCCAGGGCGGGATCCGAAATGCCCTTCCGGGGTCTGGCCCGCGGATCTGGTCCATGAATAGGGTTCACATATGGATTCAGAGCTGATCGTCGAGGAAGTCCGGCTGACCCCGATCCTCATCTCCGACCCCCCACTGCTCAACACCCAGGGAGTCCACCAGCCCTACACGCCCCGGCTCATCGTCGAAGTGGTCACCCGCGGCGGTGTCACCGGCCTGGGCGAGACCTACGGGGACAGCCGGTACCTGGAGCCGGCCCGGCCACTCGCCGAGGCACTGCCCGGCCGCTCGGTCACGGACGTGAACGGCCTGTTCGCGCTCGCCCGGCAGGTGTGCGGGGAGCCGAGCGCCACCGACGGGCGGGTCGACGCGGGCGGGCTCCGGGGCGCGCAGACGGCGGACAAACTCCGCCTCTCCGTCGTCTCCGCCTTCGAGGTGGCCTGCCTGGACGCCCTGGGCAAGACGCTCGGCCTCCCGGTCCACGCCCTGCTCGGCGGCAAGGTCCGCGACTCCGTCGAGTACAGCGCCTATCTCTTCTACCGCTGGGCCGCCCACCCCGACGGCGGAGAGACGGACGGTTGGGGCGCGGCGCTCGACCCCGCCGGCGTCGTCGCCCAGGCCCGCCGCTTCGACCGTACGTACGGCTTTCGCTCGTTCAAGCTCAAAGGAGGCGTCTTCCCGCCGGAGCGGGAGATCGCCGCGATCCGGGCCCTGGCGGAGGCGTTCCCCGGCCGCCCGCTCCGTCTCGACCCCAACGGCGCCTGGTCCGTGGAGACGTCCCTGGCCGTGGCACGGGAGCTGAAGGACGTGCTGGAGTACCTGGAGGACCCGGCGAGCGGTACGGAGCCGATGGCCGAGGTCGCGGCCCGCACGGACGTACCGCTCGCGACCAACATGTGCGTCACCACCTTCGAGGAGGTGCCGGAGGCCTTCTCCCGTGACGCGGTACGGATCGTGCTCTGCGACCACCACTACTGGGGCGGCCTGCACCGCACCCGCGAACTCGCCGCGCTCTGCCGCACGTACGGCGTCGGCCTTTCGATGCACTCCAACACCCACCTCGGCATCAGCCTCGCCGCCATGACACAGGTCGCCGCCACCCTTCCCGACCTCCACCACGCCTGCGACACGCACTACCCGTGGCAGACCGAGGACGTCGTCACCGTCCGGCCCGTCTTCCGCGACGGCCGGCTCGCGGTCTCGGACGCCCCGGGGCTCGGCGTCGAACTGGACCGGGACCGCCTGGCGGCCCTGCACCGCCGCTGGCGCGACGACGACGGCACGATGCGCGACCGCGACGACGCGGCGGCGATGCGGGTGGCGGACCCGGAGTGGACGACGCCGGACGTCCCCCGCTGGTGACGCGGTCCACGCGATGTCACCGGGTGCCGCGCCGCCCGACCGCTCGGCGGCCGACGCCCGGCCGGGGGAGCCCCGCTTGCGAGGTGCGGGCACCCCCTCGATGGTTCGGGGTATGAAGGCGATCAGCTACAGCCGTTACGGCGGACCCGAGGTGCTCGAGTACGGCGAGCGGCCCGACCCGAAGGTCGGGCCGGACGACGTGCTCGTCAAGGTGCGGGCGGCGGCCGTGAACCCCGTCGACCGGAAGGCGCAGGCCGGATACCTCGACGGGATGATGGACGCCGTCTTCCCCGTCATCCCCGGCTGGGACGTCTCCGGAGTCGTCGTGCAGCCCGGAGTCTCCGTCCCGGAGTTCGCCGTAGGTGACGAGGTCATGGGCTACGTCCGCGAGGACTTCCTCGCCCGTGGCACCTTCGCCGAGTACGTCGCCGCCCCCATCCGCACCCTGGCCCGCAAGCCCCGCACCATGGGCTTCGAGGAGTCCGCGGCCCTGCCGCTGGCCGGACTCACCGCCTATCAGGTGCTCCACCAGGCGCTGTCCGTGCGCTCGGGCGAGACGGTCCTTGTGCACGCGGCGGCCGGCGGCGTCGGCTCCATGGCCGTCCAGATCGCCCGCCACCTCGGCTGCCGGGTCATCGGCGCGGCCCGCGAGTCGGGCCAGGACCGGATCAGGGAGCTCGGCGCCGAGCCGGTCCTCTACGACGAGCACACCTTCGCCAAACAGGTCCGCGCCCTGGCCCCGGCGGGCGTCGACGCGGTCCTGGACACCATCGGAGGCCCGTTCCTCAAGATCACCCCGGAGGTGCTGGCCCCCGAGGGCCGCCTGGCCTCGGTCGCCGACGGCGAGGTCATCGGCCTCGGCGGCCGCTACTTCTGGGTCCGCCCGGACCCCGGTGACCTGGCCGCGCTCGCCACCCTGGCCGAGGAGGGCGTCCTGACGGTACGGGTGGCGAAGACCTTCCCGCTGGAACAGGCGGCCGACGCCCAGCGCGCCAACGCGGAGGGCGGCCTGAACGGAAAGGTCGTGGTCACGGTGGAGTGGCCGACCGACGCCACCTGATCCACTGGGACCACGACGGCCGAGGTCCGCTCAGACCACGACCGCCACGGCGAACCCGGCCAGCGCGATCGTGCACACGGCCGCAAGGAGCGCGCCCCGGTGCGAGAGCGGCCGCGGCCGCGCCGCTTCCAGCGACCGGATACGGCGGTGGGCGACGGCCAGGAACGCGACCCAGACCAGCGCCGACAGCGCGGCCCCCGCCACCCCCGCCGCTGTGATGTCGTCATGGATCGCCTGTTTCGCGGCCAGCACCGCCACGACCGTGCAGGTCAGCGTCGTACGCCGCCACGCCAGACGCGTCCGCTCGGGTTGCAGCCCCGGATCCCGTACCTCCGTCACCGCCCGGCCCAGCCGAAGACGACGACCACGACCATCGTCACCGCCACCACGGCCACCGCGAGACTCAGCACCATCGGGAACCGCGACACCGGCAGATCCTCACCCCGGCGCATCGCCCGCTCGCACCGCACCCAGTGGTTCACCGCCCGCAGCGCGCACAGCGCCCCCGCGCCCAGCAGGGCCAGCGCCAGCCCGACCCGTACCCCCCAGCGCAGATCCGGCAGGAACTGGTCGACGGCGAAGCCGCCGCCGACGAGCGCGAGCGCGGTCCGGATCCAGGCGAGGAAGGTGCGCTCGTTGGCCAGGGAGAAGCGGTAGTCGGGGGTCTCGCCCTCGTCACGGATCCGCCGCGGCGCGAACCACAACCGCAGGCTCTGTACGAAGTCGCTCACCGGGGCACCCTATCCACCGGCGCGCTCTCCAGCCGTACCACCGGGTTCGCCGGTCGAGCGGCCCGCCCGGAGCGCGGACATCCGCTCGTAGGCCGCCAGACCGTCCGGCACCCACTCCCACGTGCCGAGCCGGGCGGTCAGCTCCTCCTCCGGCAGGAAGGCGTGCCAGGCGACCTCCGTCGCCTGCGGGTTCACCGGCAGCTCGCAACGCACCTCGTACACGGCCGACCACCACTTCCCGGCGACGCCCCCCGAGTCGTGGAGGAAACGGAACAGCGGCTCGGGGCGGGGCAGTCCGCTCACGCCGAGCTCCTCCTCTGCCTCGCGCAGCGCCGCCGCGTCGTACGACTCGCCCGCGCCGAGGACCCCGCCGACGAACATGTCGTACAGCGAGGGGAAAAGCAGCTTCGTGGGGGTGCGGCGATGCACGAAGATCCGGTCCTCGGCATCCCGTACCAGGACGAAGACGCAGCGGTGGATCAGGCCCCGGGCGTACACCTCGCCGCGCGGGGCTTGCCCGATCACCTCGTCGTTCTCGTCGACGACGTCCAGGATCTCTTCAGCGGGGTTGGTCATGCCGCCATGAAACCACCGGCCCGCCGTACGCCCGCCGATGAAGTCATGTTCATGCTCGACAGCCGTAACGAGAGCCTTTCTCTCCGTCCGAACGGTTGACTCGATACATTCGTGTATCCGATAGTCGGGCCATGTCCTACGACGCTGATGTGATCGTGATCGGGGCCGGCCTCGCGGGGCTCGTCGCCACCGCCGAACTCGTGGACGCCGGACGGAGCGTGATCCTCCTCGACCAGGAGCCCGAGCAGTCCATCGGCGGCCAGGCGCACTGGTCCTTCGGTGGACTCTTCCTCGTCGACTCGCCCGAACAGCGCCGCCTGCGGATCAGGGACAGCCACGCGCTCGCCCTCCAGGACTGGCTCGGCACCGCCGGATTCGACCGCGACGAGGACCGGTGGCCGAGGAAGTGGGCCGAGGCGTACGTCGACTTCGCGGCGGGCGAGAAGCGCTCCTGGCTGCGCGCGCGCGGGGTGCGCTTCTTCCCCGTGGTGGGCTGGGCCGAGCGCGGCGGGTACGACGCCAACGGCCACGGCAACTCGGTGCCCCGCTTCCACATCACCTGGGGTACGGGGCCGGGCCTCGTCGCCCCCTTCGAGCGCCGCGTCCGCGAGGGCGTCGCCACGGGCCGCGTCCGGCTCCGCTTCCGCCACCGGGTGACCGCCCTCGGCCGTACGGCGGGAGCCGTCGACACCGTCAGCGGAGAGATCCTGGAGCCGTCCGCCGCCGCACGCGGCACCGCGAGCAGCCGCGAGGTGACAGGTGCCTTCGCCTACCGGGCCCAGGCGGTGATCGTCACCTCGGGCGGCATCGGCGGCAACCACGACCTCGTACGCCGGCAGTGGCCGAAGCGGCTCGGCACCCCGCCCGCGAAGCTGCTCTCCGGCGTGCCCGCCCATGTCGACGGGCTGATGCTCGGCATCGCGGAGGACGCCGGCGCCCGCCACATCAACCGCGACCGGATGTGGCACTACACCGAGGGCATCGAGAACTGGAACCCGATCTGGGCCCGGCACGGCATCCGCATCCTGCCCGGCCCGTCCTCGCTCTGGCTGGACGCGCGCGGCCGGCGGCTGCCCGTCCCCCTCTTCCCCGGCTTCGACACCCTCGGCACGCTCGAACACATCATGCGCACCGGGTACGACCACACCTGGTTCGTGCTCGACCGGCGGATCATCGGCAAGGAGTTCGCACTCTCCGGCTCCGAGCAGAACCCCGACCTGACCGGCAAGTCGATCCGCGACGTCATCGGCCGCGCCCGCCAGGACGTGCCCGGCCCGGTGAAGGCGTTCATGGACAAGGGCGTGGACTTCGTCGTCGAGAACGACCTGTCCGCGCTCGTCCGGGGCATGAACGCGCTCACCGACGAGCCGCTCATCGACGAGGCGGAGCTCCGGCGCGAGATCACCGCCCGCGACCGGGAGATCGCCAACCCCTTCACCAAGGACCTCCAGGTGATGGCGGTCCGGGGAGCCCGCAAGTACCTGGGCGACAAGCTGATCCGTACGGCGGCCCCGCACCGGATCCTCGACCCCGAGGCCGGCCCGCTGATCGCCGTACGGCTGAACATCCTCACCCGCAAGTCGCTGGGCGGCCTGGAGACCGACCTGTCGTCACGGGTGCTGACGGAAGGCGGAGAAGCGCTGGAAGGGCTGTACGCGGCGGGCGAGGCGGCCGGCTTCGGCGGCGGGGGTGTCCACGGCTACCGCTCCCTGGAGGGCACCTTCCTCGGCGGCTGCGTCTTCTCCGGCCGCGCGGCGGGCCGCGCCGCCGCGAAGGCGGTGGGCTAGGGTCTTTCGTTTGGATCAGGCCGGATCAGGGAGCGGGGTCTGGTGCATGGGGTCTCCCCAGGCCCGCCAGGGCCGAGGGGACGGATCG